>NZ_JAKKCS010000016.1:75155-126260 GCF_021728075.1 Vibrio sp. D54
GGAGAGACTTGAACTCTCACACCTTGCGGCGCCAGAACCTAAATCTGGTGCGTCTACCAATTCCGCCACTTCCGCAACTTATTCTGTAGTTATCAAGGTAATTGGTAAAAACCTAAATAACGTTGTTCATGGTGGCTACGACGGGATTCGAACCTGTGACCCCATCATTATGAGTGATGTGCTCTAACCAGCTGAGCTACGTAGCCATCTTTTGGAGCGAGACAATATAAACCTTCACGCTCTCAGTGACAACCCCTTTTATAAAGGAATCTCACTTGAATAATGGCAGGTCTACCTGGATTCGAACCAGGGAATGGCGGCATCAAAAGCCGCTGCCTTACCGCTTGGCGATAGACCTGCAGGCAATAGTCACAATGACTATTTAAAATATGGTGCGGAAGGAGAGACTTGAACTCTCACACCTTGCGGCGCCAGAACCTAAATCTGGTGCGTCTACCAATTCCGCCACTTCCGCATCTATTCCTAACTGCTCTGATAAAAAGAACATTTAGGAATGGTGGCTACGACGGGATTCGAACCTGTGACCCCATCATTATGAGTGATGTGCTCTAACCAGCTGAGCTACGTAGCCAAAACCATATTTTTTGTTCTCAACGCTTCGTTGCCTTGTCGTTGGGAACGGCGCGCATTATGCGAAGTTGAGTGAGATCCGTCAACAGTTTTTTTTAATAAATTTCGGAAAAAACCTCGTTCGCTTCCTTTTTAAACAAAGAGGCGTGTTTATGATCTAAAACTGGAAATAAATTAGCTTGCGGTTGCGTAATTTATTTTTGTTCATTTACTTAAGGTATTAAAAAAGCCAGCTTAACAGCTGGCTTTTAGTGTAAATGAAGTGTTTAGAATTCATTCATTTAATTAAACATTGAAGCGGAAGTGTACAACATCACCATCTTTTACGATGTAGTCTTTACCTTCTAGACGCCATTTACCTGCGTCTTTTGCGCCATTTTCACCATTGAATTGGATGAAATCGTCGTAACCGACTACTTCTGCACGAATAAAGCCTTTCTCGAAGTCAGTGTGGATCTTACCTGCCGCCTGAGGCGCAGTTGCACCAACAGGGATTGTCCAAGCACGTACTTCTTTAACACCTGCTGTGAAGTAGGTGTGTAGAGTCAGTAGTTCGTAACCAGAGCGAATTACACGGTTCAGGCCCGGCTCTTCGATCCCCATATCTGCTAGGAATTCTTCGCGATCTTCATCTTCTAGTTCAGATAGTTCAGATTCGATAGCTGCACATACAGGTACAACGACATTGTTTTCTTTTTCTGCGAACTCACGAACCGCATCTAGATATGGATTATTTTCGAAGCCATCTTCGTTTACGTTTGCAATGTACATAGTTGGCTTCAGTGTTAGGAAGTTTAGGTAGCCGATTGCTGCTAACTCTTCTTTAGATAGCTCAACTGTGCGTGCCATGCCGCCTTCAGTTAGTACTGGTAACAGTTTCTCTAGTACGGTTAGTTCAAATTTTGCGTCTTTATCGCCGCCTTTTGCCTTCTTCGCGTTACGTTGAATCGCTCGCTCACAAGAATCTAGGTCAGCCATTGCAAGTTCAAGGTTGATCACTTCGATATCTTCAATAGGTGAAACTTTACCTGAAACATGAACAATGTTTTCGTTTTCAAAACAACGTACAACGTGGCCAATCGCGTCTGTTTCACGGATGTTAGCTAGGAATTTGTTACCTAAACCTTCACCACGTGATGCACCAGCAACAAGACCAGCGATGTCCACGAACTCCATCGTCGTTGGAAGAACTCTCTGTGGGTTAACGATCTTAGCTAGTGCGTCTAGACGTAGATCTGGCACAGGAACCACACCAGTGTTTGGTTCAATGGTACAGAACGGGAAGTTTGCTGCTTCGATACCCGCTTTAGTTAGTGCGTTGAACAGAGTTGATTTACCTACGTTAGGTAGACCAACGATGCCACATTTAAAACCCATGATAGTAACCTTATTCAGCTTTGAACGTGTGGAGGCGATTTTGTGCTTTAGATAGGCCATCCTTAATCAGGATATCTAGACAACGAACAGCCTCATCAGCTGCTGCATCTAAAAGCTCTTGCTCTTTAGCTGGCGCTTTACCTAATACAAAACCCGCCACTTTATCTTTGTGTCCCGGATGACCAATGCCAATACGAAGACGATAAAAATCTTTGTTATTGCCCAGTTTGCTAATGGTGTCACGCAGACCGTTGTGTCCACCGTGCCCCCCACCTTTTTTAAACTTAGCGACACCTGGCGGTAAGTCTAGCTCGTCATGAGCAACCATGATCTCTTCAGGTTTAATTTGATAAAATTTCGCAAGCGCTGCGATCGATTTACCTGATAGATTCATGAAGGTGGTTGGGATAAGCAAACGGAGATCCTGGCCATTGACCATAATGCGTCCTGTTAGACCAAAAAACTTTGGTTCGTTCTTCAGTGTAACGTTGTGAACGCGTGCTAATTCTTCTACAACCCAAGCGCCCGCATTGTGACGAGTTCTGGCGTATTCTGGTCCTGGATTAGCAAGACCAACAAGAAGTTTGATTTGTTGACTCAAGGTTAGGATCTCTCTGGAATCTCAAAAAGCGCAGTATGATAGCACAGAATTCTCGCAGTGGGCGACCAAGGGATTTTCTAGTTATCAGTACAAATAAAAAAACACCCCAAAGAGGGGTGCTTTTGAAATCAGTGTAACTGAAATGTTCGTGTTAGTTGAACATTGCAGAGATTGACTCTTCGTTGCTGATACGACGAATCGCTTCAGCCAGCATGCGAGATAGGCTTAGTGTTGTCACTTTACCTGTTGCAGCCATCTCTTTAGACAGAGAGATAGAGTCAGTTACGATAACTTGGTCAAGAACTGAGTTCTTGATGTTATCCGCAGCGTTGCCTGAGAATACTGCGTGAGTAGCGTAAGCGAATACACGCTTAGCACCGCGCTCTTTTAGTGCTTCAGCTGCTTTACATAGTGTGCCACCTGTGTCGATCATGTCATCAACGATCACACAGTCACGACCTTCAACATCACCGATTAGGTTCATTACTTCAGAAACGTTTGCACGTGGACGACGCTTATCTACGATTGCGATGTCGATGTCGCCTAGTGCTTTTGCTGTTGCACGAGCACGAACAACGCCACCTAGGTCAGGAGATACCACTACAGGGTTATCTAGACCGCGAGCCTGCATATCTTCAAGTAGCACTGGCGTGCCGAAGATGTTGTCTACAGGTACATCGAAGAAGCCTTGAATTTGCTCTGCGTGTAGGTCGATAGTTAGAACGCGGTCAACACCAACGTTAGATAGGAAATCAGCAACAACTTTTGCAGTAATTGGCACACGCGCAGAACGTACACGACGGTCTTGGCGAGCGTAGCCGAAGTAAGGGATAACTGCAGTGATACGGCCTGCTGAAGCACGGCGCATTGCATCAATCATAACAACCAATTCCATTAGGTTGTCGTTAGTCGGTGCACAAGTGGATTGAATGATGAAAACATCGCTACCACGAACATTCTCATTGATTTGAACTGCAACTTCGCCATCAGAAAAGCGAGAAACAGATGCATCACCAAGAGAGATGTAAAGACGATCAGCAATACGTTGGGCTAGTTCAGGTGTTGCGTTACCAGCAAATAGCTTCATATCAGGCACGGTGGAAACCTCGGGTTTGCGTCCAGTTTAAATAGGTCGGTGTGAGGCTGATTGGTATTCAGCCAAAGTCTCTTTTAATGGCGAAATATTGCGCCCTTGAGCGACAAATGCCGAGACTTTATCAGAGAGTTGTGCAAGGATAGTTTCTGCTTCAGATTTGCTCGAAAATTCAGCAAAAACGCAAGATCCTGTCCCCGTCAATCTTGACGGCGCGTATTGTAGCAGCCAAGAAAGTTGCTTATCAACCTCTGGGTAGAGCATTCGTACAATTTTTTCGCAATCGTTTACGCTTGGCGTATTTAAAAGTGTTTCTAGATCTCGTTTTGGGGTGTTTCGCGTCAGATCTGGATGACAAAAAACGTCGACGGTTGCGATAGATACATTCGGTCTGACGACTAAATACCATTTTTCTTCGGGATAAGCAGGAGAGAGTTTTTCACCAACACCTTCAGCAAAAGCTGCAAATCCGCGCACAAATACGGGCACGTCTGCGCCTAGTTTTAAACCTATTTCAGCCAGTTCGTCGTCAGTTAGATTCAGTTGCCATAAGTAATTCAGTGCCACTAATGCTGTAGCTGCATTCGATGAGCCCCCACCAATGCCTCCACCCATAGGCAGCACTTTCTGTAGCTCAATATGCGCGCCAAAAGGGCAGTTTGAGTAAGTTTGAAGCGCGGTTGCTGCTTTCCAAATTAAATTGTCTTGAAGAGGCACACCTTCTATCTCTGGAGAAATCGTAATATCACCAGAATGGTTCGCTTGAATGGTGAGCTCATCGCCGTGATCGACGAATTGGAATAACGTTTGTAACTCGTGGTAGCCATTCTCTGTACGGCCGTTGATATATAGAAAGAGATTCAATTTCGCTGGTGATGGCCAGCGTGTTGAAAGTTCAATCATTGGGTGATGTTCCATTTTGTGATCACTAGATTTATTTTGACATCAGCTGTGGTGAGTTTCAGCTTATTTGGCAGAGGGAGAGACTGTTCATGCCATTGAACGTCGCCATATCTTTGATATGCAATACTCCAATCATTTAAACCAATTTGTTTGTTTAACGCTTGCAGTGTATTGGTTGGAGACAGTTGGAATTTGTCGGCATCGGTCGGTAGACCTAATAGCCAGTCAGGCATGTGATCGACGGGCATCATCAACCCTGTAAGACGGTAAATCAGCTGATTAGCACTGTGAGAAGAAAGGACCTGATCATCGTAAGTTTCTACTGTGGCGCCTTGTGGGGTGATGGTGAGCTTTAATGCCGTTTGTCCGAGAATCGTTGTTAAACGCAACTGGCTTAGTGCTGAAGAATGTTTCCAGTAGAAGTTTAAATTTTGTCTTTGGTCTGGGCCAATATAACCAAGTTTCCCCGTTGCCTGAAAATCTTGGATGGTTTCGAGTCGCTGCTCATGAGCTTGCCATTCAACGCTGGTAACACTTTCAGGAACGGACGAACAACCAGCGAGCAGTAAGCTCGACAAGAAAAAAAGAATAAAGGAGCGTAACGTCATGTTTGATGGCTTATTAATCAGTTTCATCGGGAATCGCTCACAACTATAGCATTGAAAAGTCGCACTTAGGAAAACAAATCCGGCTTACCCTTTCAATAAATGCGTGCTTACAGTAAAATTCTGGACCTATTTTATAACCTATCCCAGAGATACCACGTTAGATGTCCTTGCTTGCTATTGGAATTAATCACAATACAGCGTCTGTCGACTTGCGAGAGAAGGTGGCGTTTGGTCCGGATAAACTCGGCCCTGCACTCGAGCAACTTAGAGAGCACGAAGCGGTTAACGGCAGTGTGATTGTTTCAACCTGTAACCGAACTGAGTTGTACTGCGATGTTAAGCAAGGAGCGCGAAACAAGTTGATCGATTGGCTTGCTCAATTTCATCAAGTGAGCCGCGAAGATTTAATGCCGAGTTTGTATGTTCATGAAGAACAAGCTGCAATAAAGCATTTGATGCGCGTATCGTGCGGTCTTGACTCTCTGGTGTTGGGTGAGCCTCAAATTTTGGGGCAGGTAAAGCAAGCATTTTCTGACTCGCGAGATCATCAAGCCGTCGATGCCTCGATTGATAAATTGTTTCAAAAGACGTTCTCAGTCGCCAAACGGGTAAGAACAGAGACAGATATTGGTGGTAATGCCGTGTCCGTGGCTTATGCGGCATGTACACTGGCAAAACATATTTTTGAGTCGTTATCAGATTCAACCGTGCTTTTAGTTGGTGCGGGTGAGACGATTGAATTGGTCGCGAAGCATTTAGCGTCCAACGGTTGCACAAAAATGATTGTCGCGAACCGCACTAAAGAGCGCGCGCAAGGATTAGCGGACCAATTTGGCGCAGAAGTGATCAGTTTGAACGAAATTCCTGAACATTTGGCGAAAGCGGATATTGTGATTAGCTCAACGGCGAGCCCATTGCCTATTATTGGCAAAGGTATGGTCGAAACGGCTCTAAAGCAGCGCCGGCATCAACCTATCTTGTTGGTCGATATTGCGGTGCCGCGAGATGTGGAGTCGGAAGTCGGTGAACTGAACGACGCATATCTGTATTCTGTTGATGACTTGCAATCTATCATCGACAGCAACATTGAGCAGCGTAAAGTCGAAGCGATTCAAGCTGAAGCGATTGTTAGTGAAGAAAGCGCTGCGTTTATGACATGGTTGCGTTCACTGCAAGCCGTCGATAGTATTCGCGACTATCGCAAATCAGCCAACGAAATTCGTGAAGAGTTACTGAGCAAAAGTTTGCAATCTTTAGCGGCAGGCGCAGATCCGGAGAAAGTGCTGCGCGAGCTGAGTAATAAACTCACCAACAAACTGATTCACGCTCCAACTCGCGCATTGCAAAGTGCAGCAGAGCAAGGCGAACCAGCAAAATTAACGATTATCCGCCAAACACTTGGCTTGGATGATCTATAACTCACGCTTTTTATTAAGAAAACGACACTATGAAAGCCTCTATTCTGACTAAGCTAGAAACGCTAGTAGAACGTTACGAAGAAGTTCAACATCTTCTTGGTGATCCTGATGTAATTGGAAATCAGGACAAATTCCGTGCTCTATCAAGAGAGTACTCTCAGCTAGAAGAAGTAACCAAGTGCTTCCAAGCTTATCAACAAGCACAAGAAGATCTTGTCGCCGCTGAAGAGATGGCAAACGAAGACGACGAAGAGATGCGTGAAATGGCGCAAGAAGAAATCAAAGAAGCGAAAGCGACGATTGAGCGTCTTACTGATGAGTTACAGATTCTTCTTCTGCCAAAAGATCCGAACGATGATCGTAACTGTTTCCTAGAAATTCGTGCAGGTGCGGGTGGCGACGAAGCGGGTATCTTCGCGGGTGATCTATTCCGTATGTACAGCAAGTACGCAGAAAAGCGTGGTTGGCGTATCGAAGTGATGTCTTCTAACGAAGCAGAACACGGCGGTTACAAAGAGATGATCGCAAAAGTAAGCGGCGACGGTGCATACGGCGTGTTGAAGTTTGAGTCAGGCGGTCACCGTGTACAGCGTGTTCCAGCAACAGAGTCTCAAGGTCGTGTGCATACTTCTGCTTGTACAGTAGCAGTAATGGCGGAAATCCCTGAAGCGGATCTGCCAGAAATCAAAGCAGCAGACCTGAAAATCGATACGTTCCGTGCATCTGGCGCGGGTGGTCAGCACGTTAACACCACGGATTCTGCAATCCGTATTACCCACTTACCAACGGGTACGGTAGTAGAGTGTCAGGATGAGCGTTCACAGCACAAGAACAAAGCGAAAGCAATGGCGGTTCTTGCTGCTCGTATCGTTCAAGCGGAAGAAGAGCGTCGTGCCGCAGAAGTGTCTGATACACGTCGTAACCTTCTAGGTTCTGGTGACCGTAGTGACCGTATTCGTACCTACAACTACCCACAAGGTCGTGTGTCTGATCACCGTATCAACCTAACCATCTATCGTTTGAACGAAGTGATGGAAGGTGACCTGCAGAGCTTGATTGATCCTGTGATTCAAGAGCACCAAGCAGACCAACTTGCGGCGCTCGCAGAGAACGGCTAATCGATGAGCCAAGTTCAATCGATTGAGCAAGCACTGAAAAGTGCGACGGCGAAACTAGCAGAAGGCGGCAAAGAGTCGCCTTCTCTCGATGCAGCTGTACTCCTTTGCCATGTCCTTGGCAAACCACGAACTTACCTGCTGACCTGGCCAGAAAAAGCGTTAGAAGCAGAGCAAAAATCTCAGTTTGACGCTCTACTTGAACGACGTTTAACTGGTGAACCCGTCGCTTATATTATTGGTGAGCGAGAGTTTTGGTCTTTACCGTTCAAAGTTTCTCCCTCTACCTTGATCCCAAGACCGGATACAGAACGTTTGGTCGAGGTTGCACTCGATAAGACCTATGAGCAAACAGGACCTATTTTAGATCTTGGAACGGGGACGGGGGCAATTGCTATCGCACTCGCATCTGAAATGCCAAAACGTCAAGTGATGGGCGTAGATCTCAAACAAGAAGCGAAAGCACTTGCAGAGTACAATGCTGAGCAGCTAAACATCAAAAATGTGACCTTTGCTCAAGGCAGTTGGTTCGAGCCTATTGCAGAGGGTACGAAGTTTGCTTTAATTGTCTCCAACCCGCCATATATTGATGAAAAAGATCCACATTTATCCCAAGGTGATGTGCGCTTTGAGCCAAAATCTGCATTAGTTGCTAAAGAGAATGGCTTAGCTGATATTCGTCATATCTCGGATCTTGCTCGTCAGTATCTTGAAGTAGGCGGTTGGCTGGCATTCGAACATGGTTATGATCAGGGTGATGCCGTACGTGAGATAATGCGTGGTTTTGGTTACCAACAAGTTGCCACGGAAAAAGATTACGGTGGTAACGATCGAGTAACGCTCGGTTGTTTTGCCTGTTAATCACGGAAGTCAGCAAACACTAACTAAAAAAGAGAAGAAAAATGTACGTAGCTCTAAAACACATACACTTAGTGACGATCGCTCTCAGCGCGACGCTACTATCGATCCGATTCGTATTAATGATGATGAACTCACCGAAGCGGAATAATCGCTTTTTGAAAGTGTTTCCCCACATCGTTGATACTGCATTGCTAGTGTCAGGTATCGCGCTTATTTTCATTACTGGTTTCATCCCGTTTACCGATGCCGCACCGTGGTTAACAAACAAAATCACCTGCGTACTGGCGTACATTGCGCTTGGATTCTTCTCATTGAAACTTGCGAAAAACAACCTACTGAAGATATTTGGCTTTTTCGGCGCATTAGGTTGGTTGGTCATGGCTGCAAACATTGCTGTGTCTAAGAGCCCTACGTTATTTGGATAGACGTCATGTTAGAGTTTTTTGACGAAGATTTTGACAATATACCTTTGGTGGAAGGTGCGCTTGAGCTAAACAAAGCGATTAACCCAGAAACCAAAGTACATTGGGCGAAACAAGAGTTAGAGCGTCTTTACAAAGATGCAGAAGCCACGCTTGTTCATGAAACCGATGAAGAGCAACGATTTGATGCATTCCTACGACTGTTTTTCCACGAGTGGGGATTCAAAGGCGACGAGCAGGAATACTTTATTTCGGACAACAGCTTCATCGATAAAGTGTTGGAGCGCAGAAAAGGTATTCCTGTGAGCTTAGGTTCGATTTTGTTATACCTAGGCAAAAAGCTGGGGTTCCCGTTGAAGGGAGTTACTTTCCCTACTCAGTTCCTGTTAAAAGTCGACTGGATGCATAAGAAGCCAGACTACATCAACCCATTTAATGGTGAGTATGTAGGTGAAAGGATTCTTCAAGCTTGGCTTATTGGCCAGGAAGGACCGCTAGCTCAGCTAAAGCCTGAACATTTTGAGGAAGCTGACAACCCAACAATTATTGGTCGCTGGTTGGCATTGATTAAAAGTGCGATGTTGCGTGAAGAGCATTATACGCTGGCATTACGTTGTACGAATCTTGCTCTAACGTTTGTGCCAGATGACCCATACGAAATTCGTGACCGTGGTTTTATTTTCCAACAGCTAGAGTGCCCTCAAGTAGCGGTATCAGATTTTCAGTACTTTATTGACCAATGCCCTGACGATCCGGCTTCTGAGCTACTAAAATCACAAGTTAATGTGATGAGTGAAACGCACGTCACACTTCACTAATTTTATCGATGTGCCGAACGGTGGCGTATCGTGGACAGAAAAAGAGAATCAAAATGGAACAGAAAATCGTTAATATCGGCGACATTCAGGTTGCTAACGACAAGCCATTCACCCTATTTGCAGGTATGAACGTTCTTGAGTCTCGTGATCTTGCGATGCAGATCTGTGAGCACTACGTAAAAGTAACGGAAAAACTTGGTATTCCTTACGTATTTAAGGCGTCGTTTGACAAAGCAAACCGCAGTTCTGTTCATTCATACCGTGGTCCAGGTCTGGAAGAAGGTATGAAAATCTTTCAGGAGCTGAAAGACACTTTTGGTGTAAAGATCATCACGGACGTTCACACTGAAGCGCAAGCTCAACCTGTCGCTGACGTGGTAGACGTTATTCAGCTTCCTGCATTCCTAGCTCGTCAAACTGACCTTGTTGAAGCTATGGCCAAAACAGGTGCGGTTATCAACGTGAAGAAACCTCAATTTATGAGCCCAGGTCAAGTGGGTAACATCGTTGAGAAGTTCGCAGAATGCGGTAACGACAAGATCATCCTATGTGAGCGCGGTTCTTGCCACGGCTACGACAACTTAGTGGTTGATATGCTTGGTTTTGGTGTGATGAAAAATGCTTCGAAAGGTAGCCCAATCATCTTTGACGTAACGCACTCACTACAAATGCGTGACCCATCAGGCGCAGCATCTGGCGGCCGTCGTGAGCAGACAGTTGAACTTGCAAAAGCGGGTCTAGCGACAGGCATCGCAGGTCTATTTATCGAAGCGCACCCAAACCCAGACCAAGCGCGTTGTGATGGCCCATCTGCACTGCCTCTAGACAAGTTAGAGCCATTCTTAGCACAAATGAAATCGCTTGATGATCTAATCAAGAGCTTTGCAGATATCGATATCAAGTAAACGCCAGATGACTGGTGGTAACAAATACTATAGCCAACCGAGTGTTGGCTATTTTTTTATCTGAAAAACTGTAAATTCTCAAACTTGTTACTGATGAATTTGTTATTGATAAACAATGCATCATAATTATTAAATCAATGTGTTAGGGTGCACGTGGTTTTCAAATAGATCCAATGCTTAAAATGTGCATCAGTAATCCCAATAAGAAAAAGGTAAATAAATGAATCAGCGTCTGATGATCAAAACTGTTTTGAGTGCCGCTATCTTGGCCTCGTTAGTTGGGTGTGCTACGCAACCTGTACCAGAATGGAATGCCGATACAACCTATAAATTGACCGTATTGCACACTAACGATCATCATGGTCGCTTTTGGCAAAATCGATACGGTGAATATGGCATGGCGGCGCGTAAAACGTTAATCGATGATTTGCGCGAAGAAATACAGGCTGAGGGGGGGAGCGTGTTATTGCTTTCTGGTGGTGACATCAACACAGGAGTACCTGAGTCTGATTTACAAGATGCCGAGCCGGATTTTAAAGGCATGAGCAAAATTGGTTACGATGCGATGGCTCTAGGTAATCATGAGTTTGATAATCCATTGGACGTGCTATTCAAGCAGCAAGAGTGGGCAAATTTTCCGATGTTGTCTGCCAATATTTACGATAAAAATACTGGCAAGCGTTTATTCCAACCATACGCGATGTTTAACAAGCAGGGCATTAAAATTGCGGTCATTGGTCTTACAACCGAAGACACAGCGAAACTTGGCAACCCTGAATTCATTGAACAAATTGACTTCCGTGACCCAAAAGAAGAAGCCAAGAAGTTGATTGCAGAACTGAAAGAGACAGAGTATCCAGATCTGATTTTTGCTGTCACGCATATGGGACACTATGAAAATGGTAATAGAGGCATCAATGCTCCTGGCGATGTGGCGTTAGCTCGTTATTTGAATGACGGCGATCTCGACATGATCGTTGGAGGACACTCACAAGAACCTGTGTGCATGGAAGGTCCAAACGTTATCAAAAAGAACTTTAAACCAGGTGATGAATGTCAGCCCGATAAACAAAATGGTACCTTTATTGTTCAGGCACATGAGTGGGGGAAATACGTGGGACGCGCCGATTACGAGTTTCGTAATGGCGAACTCTCGATGGTGAGCTACGATCTGATCCCTGTAAACTTGAAAAAGAAAGTTAAAGTTGATGGTCAGTCGCAACGAGTCTTGATCCAAGAAGAGATTAAACAAGACGAAGCGATGCTTGAGTTTCTTCGTCCTTATCAAGAAAAAGGTCAGGGCAAACTAAACGTGAAGATTGCAGAATCTAACGGTAAGCTTGAGGGTGACCGCAATGTGGTTCGTTACCAGCAAACAAACTTAGGTCGATTAATTGCAACGGCTCACATGGAACGTGCGAAAGCAGATTTCGCTGTAATGAATTCTGGTGGTGTTCGAGATTCGATTGCTGCGGGTGATATTACTTATAAAGACGTGCTCACTGTTCAGCCATTTGGCAATATGGTTTCTTACGTTGATATGACGGGTAAAGAGGTATTGGATTATCTAAATGTCGTTGCAACTAAGCCTGTTGACTCTGGTGCTTATGCACAGTTTGCAGGCATTGCGATGAGTATCAATAATGGTGAGGTAACCAATGTGTTTATTGGTAATAAGCAACTTCGCTTAGATGGTAATTACCGCTTTACCGTACCAAGCTATAATGCTGCTGGTGGAGATGGTTACCCTAAAATCGACGATCATCCAGGGTATGTAAATACAGGTTTTACCGATGCTGAGGTTCTGAAGGATTATTTAGAAACACACAGCCCTATTGATGTTAATGAGTATGCCACTTCAGGTGAAATCACGTATTTAGTTGATACGGCGATTGATCAGTAACCCAACAGAGAAAAAGCGATTGACTCAAACTCGCTGATATCATTAACTAAAAGCGCAGATCCAATTCAGTCTGCGCTTTTTGTTTTTATGAGGAGAATCTTGATGACTCCGGCCATTAATCTTGCGAAAAAGAAAAAAATTCCACACACGATTCATCAGTATGAGCATGACCCTAGAGCCGATAGTTATGGCTTGGAGGCTGCTGAAGTGCTAGGACAGGATCCGAAAACAGTATTTAAAACCTTGTTGTTCTGCTTGAACGGGGAGCCAAAGAACCTTGCGGTTGCGATTATCCCTGTTGATCAAAAGCTGAACCTAAAACTGGCGGCGAAAGCAGCGAAGGGCAAAAAGGCCGATATGGCTGATCCGGAAATCGCCCAAAAGACCACAGGTTATGTCGTTGGTGGAATTAGCCCACTAGGGCAGAAGAAAGCCTTACCTACTTTTTTGCACGAAAGCGCAGCAGAGCAAGACAAAATCTGTGTGAGTGCTGGTAAACGTGGTTTAGAAATTGAGTTAGCCCCGAGAGATTTGCTGAGCTTAACTCGTGGTCAGTTTGCACCTCTTTGTTTGTAAACTCATGACAAATAAAAAGGACGCTCATGAGCGTCCTTTTTTGATCTTGCCTGTGTCAGTGAAGTGTTACTTCTTCAGACTCAATGTACCACCAGTGCGTTTAGCTGGTTTGCTTGGTTTCGCGGCATTTGGATTCATGTAATGCTGCTTAGGCTTACTCGGTGATTGAGGCTTGTTTGCTGAATGCGTATTGCTCGATGCATCTGGTTTACGGTGCGATTTACCATGCTCGCCTTGCGGTCTGCTGCGTTCACCTTGTGGTTTCGCTTTGTAATGTTCTTTAGCTGGACGTCCGCCTTCATCATCACGCTGACGACGCTTTTGTTGACCTTTTTTCGAGTTTGGTGCATGACGGAACTCATCAGCATTGTTACCGCGGAAAGTTCGTGTCTTCTGGTTACGACGAGCAGTAGAATCTTGGTTTTCTTCACGGCTATCAAACAGCTTCGCGTCGGTCGCTTTACGAATGTTGCGACCTCTAGAGTCTGTTTTTGATGCTTCTTCTGTACCTACAGAGCCTTCACACATTGCTAGGATCTCTGCCACTTCTTCGTCACTTAGGTAACGCCATTTTCCATTCGGAATACCATCAAGAGAGATATTCATGATGCGTACGCGACGCAGCTTGAATACTTCATAGCCCAGCGCTTCACACATGCGACGGATCTGACGGTTAAGTCCTTGAGTGAGCACAATACGGAAAGAGAATTTAGTTTCTTTCGTTACCTTACAAGGTAGGGTGACTGTGTCGAGAATCTTAACGCCACTCGACATCTGTTTGAGAAACTCGCCTGTAATTGGCTTGTCCACGCGTACGACGTACTCTTTTTCGTGGCTGTTGCCTGCGCGAAGGATTTTGTTCACGATGTCGCCATCGTTGGTCAAAAAGATCAGACCATCAGAGGGTTTGTCTAAGCGGCCGATCGGAAAGATACGTTTTTGGTGGCCGATGAAATCAACGATGTTTCCAGGGACGTCTCTCTCAGTTGTACAGGTGATGCCTGTTGGTTTATTGAGAGCGATATAAATCGGCTTCTCTTTTGCTGCCACTGGCTTACCATCCACACAAACATCATCACCAGGTAGCACTTTTGTCCCCATTTCAGGTTTGTTGCCATTAATGGTGACACGGCCTTGCTCAATCAGTCTGTCTGCTTCACGGCGTGAGCAAAACCCCGTTTCACTGATGAATTTATTTAATCGTTTAGCGTTGTCTTGTGACATTTTTGTCTCCTAACGTTTCACAACGGCGAATGAAGCTCCCTTCCTTTAAGGGGAAGGAAGAATAAGGGCGGGCATTCTAGCATTAGGGTGAAATTTAGCCTAACCGTTTTTGGTGACGTTCGCGGGTTTCTAATTTCTTTTCCGCACTTTTTCTAAGTAGGACGTAAACGGCTCCAGTTCCACCGTGAAAGCGTTGCGCACTATGGACGCATTGGACTTCCTTTATTTGTCGTAGCCAACTGCTAACAAAGCTTTTCATCATTGCCGGTGGATTTGAGCGTTCTCCGCGACCATGGACGATAACGACCGTTCTAATGTCCATTGATAGGCATTGCTTTAAAAACGTCACGACTTCATCACGTGCTTCTTTCAATGTTTTACGGTGCAAATCCAAGCGAGCTTGGATTGGATACTTACCAAGGCGAAGTTTGCGGTAAACCCCGTCCTGTACACCATCACGTTTGAACTCAACAAAGTCCTCTGGCTTGAGCATTTCAGCGTGATCAAGTGATAGGTATTCTGGGTCATCTTCCGTTAACCAGATTGCTGCTTCGCGTTTTGCGAGCTGTGCTTCTGTTACTTGGTGTACTTTTTTGTGTTCGGTGGTGTCTTGAGTGATTGGCTTTACATCGCCCATCATCTGTTGAAATAGATCAAAATCGTCGTCGTGAGACATAGCAGTAATCTCATTAAGAACAGGGAAGAATAATAGGATTATATCAATGAGTGGTGCATTGAGATCAAATAAAAAACCGGAGTAGGCAAGTAACCGACTCCGGTGCAAAGCGTTTCTAGAGCTAAGCGAGATCTAGTGAGGAGATTTGTCGTTCATGATCTTGTACATGAAGAAACCGCCGTAAAATAACATCAGACCAATTGCCCCAAAAATTACTATCATTGACGATAGACCCACTGCATTACCAAATAGGAGATCAAGCCAAAAGTCCATACGTTTCCTCCAAGATGTTCCCGACAGGAATAAACTAAATGGCGGTGTCTTGTTGCACACTGATCTGGATCAATTATGTTGCTAAGGTTAATAAACTGTATTTTGTTGTGAGTTATCAGTCACATTTTACGTGCTAGTGTTCAGTTATTCATCAAACGAATTAAGACCTAAGGTTTTTTTGTAAAAAGCACTTGCGCCAAAGTTCAGAATCCGTAATATACGCATTCGTTGACGGGGACAATTCCTCAGTTAAACATCTCGGTGAATAGCGCAGCTTGGTAGCGCATCTGGTTTGGGACCAGAGGGTCGGGGGTTCGAATCCCTCTTCACCGACCACTTTTAGAAAGCCTGCTCAATGAGCAGGCTTTCGTCGTTTCAGCGGTCGCAAATTTGGCTTTGATAGTTGCGAACCAAATGGGGTTCGCCTGAAGTTAGAATATGGCTCTTCATCGACACATATTGAGAAAAAGGCTCTACAGAAATGTAGAGCCTTTTTCGTATTTGGTGATATTTATTTGGAACCAGAGGATCGGGGTCTGGAATGCCAGTCCTCTGGAAGCCCAGTCGCGTCGAATCCCTACTTCACCGACCACTTTTAGAAAGCCTGCTCAATGAGCAGGCTTTCGTCGTTTTTAGTGCTAGTAATTTTAGACTTCAATAGTATCGAACCAAATGGGGTTCGCTTGAAGTTAGAACATGGCTCTTCACCGACACGTATTGAGAGGAAGGCTCTACAGAAATGTAGGGCCTTTTCATTTTTTAGAGCGAGTAAATTTATTACTTGATGTCACACGAGATAGTATTGATAGGAGTTTCAGAAGTAGTGAAACAGACATAAGCGGTCTTTGGGTGATTTGGCCCAATCTTGACGTAACCCGCTTTTAAATCGTCTTCATCAAACGTTACTGAGTGAGATTTGCTTGTATTTCCATCATAGTAAACCGCTTCAAAGCCTTGGTTCATCATATGTGCAACGCGATTTCGAGTGTGGGCTGTTGAAAACGTGATGTTCGCGCAACGCATCATTGGTTTTTCGGTAATAAGAAATTGACCACTCTCTTTATCTAAAACACCGCCTTTTACTTCCGTAGTTATATCAATAGCTTGAAAAGATTCTACGTTGCATGGCGATTTAGCATAAGACAACGAAGAAGTGAGCATAATTCCAATCGTGTATAGGAATAAATATTTAAATTTCATATGAGTTGTTTTGTATCCACTTAGCTTAACGGCGTTTTATAAGAAAGTTTGAATGAATTTTAAATGGTTGTATTTAAATAATTGTATTTAAATGGCATTTTTCAAACAATCACTAGGTATCACAATTTGCTTGGCGCGTCTTACCCAGTGGTTTGATGTTAAATCCCCGATTTTTAAGCAGTTCAATCAGGTTATCTTTACCTACTAAATGCAAGCCACCAACAACAACGGTGTAGCGACCCGATTGTTGAGGTAGAACACTGCCAGTGTCGAGTTTTTTAGCCCAATCTCGATTACGCTCGTATAAAAAGGCTTGGTTAAACTCTTCTGTTGTATGATCGGTCAAAGAGGCTTCGACCAACATGCGACCATCACCACTCTTCCAACTCTCTATCAAGCATTGAACCAACTCTTCTCCGCCATCATATTCTTCAATTGACGAGAGAAGTATCTCTTTACCGCCTTCTGATTGACCTGCGATTAAATCGATTTGGAATTGCACGGACTCTAGTGGAATGACCGGGATTTGCTTTTTATCAGCGAGTCCTATTAGGTGCATGTCGACCCCTTTATCAGAGACATACCCCAGTTTGTTGACTAAAGCGAGTTGGATGGTGAATGCAGCCATCCAAGGTGGGGAATTTAGGAGTTGAGTTTCTGGCAAACCTAAATCTTGGGCAATTTCAATTAAGTGCCGACGTTGAGCTCTGTCTAAAACATCTTTAGAAAGAATGGTTGTTTGTGGGTAAACCAAGCCTTCAGAATTCCTGACGTCTGCTTCAATAATCAACCCTGCGCTTTGGCTTAAGTGCTGGATGACCGTTCTAGGGAGTGGGTACATCGTTTTATCCCCCACATGTACCGAGCCAATAATCATAAGTTCGGTTTCCCCTTTTTTCGCTAACCAATGCTGTGGCTCTGCATAAGAGGAAAAAGGAGTCAAAGTAACAAGTAGAGATGATATGAGCGTCAAGAGACGAAACATAGAGTGGCCCTCAGATAAGATACCTTTAAACTTTATACGCAAAATAGCGTGAGGTTAAGTGCAATTTCTCCAGTGGTGTATTCGACAAAATCGTCATTTCTAAAAATATTGACGAGTTTTGACGACGAATAAATGAGAGTCACTTCACGAAAGGTAAATAGGTAATTCGCTTACTAATGGTTCACAAAATAATTAGGCGTGATCCAAATCTTACAAAATCAGTCGTAACTCATGAATATAAGTGACCTAGATCGCAGCAAACTTGTCAAAACAAGTTGTTCGATTTTGACGTGTATTGTAACTCCATGAAAATTAGGTCTTTATTGTTTTTGCTGAGTGTCATTTTTTGAACTGGATCACTTCCTATTTCTATTTATTTTACGCTTAGAAATAACAGGTTGTATGTTGAATGTAACGGTTAGGTACCTCGCATTTGAGGGGCCTAGATTTTTATCATTGTCGTTTTGAACCACTGACTTTTTTGGGGAAGTAAGATGTTTAAACCTAGTCTGATTGCTGTTTCTGTTATCACTACATTAGCAGGTTGCTCTGCGCTGAAAAGCTCTGAACAACAAGTTGTAAATTCGTTGGCTAATAATCTTGATATTCAATACCAAGTGTTGACTAACCACGGTGCAAACGAAGGTCTTGCTTGTCAGGACTTAGGGGCTGAGTGGGCGTCTTGTAACAAGGTAAACATGACGCTGGTTAACCAAGGTGAAGCGGTTGACTCAAAAGATTGGGCTATTTACTTCCATAGCATTCGTCTGATTCTGGATGTTGAAAACGAACAGTTTAAAATCTCTCGCGTAACGGGTGATCTACACAAACTAGAACCAACAGATAAGTTTGATGGTTTTGCTGCGGGTGAAGAGGTTGTGCTTCCTCTTGTTGCTGAATACTGGCAGCTATTTGAAACTGACTTCATGCCAGGCGCTTTCGTTGCTGCACCAAATGCAGAGCCTAAGATGATCGCTTCTCTTAACACAGAAGACGTTGCATCTTTCGTGACTGGCCTTGAGGGTAACAACCTAAAACGTACGCCAGATGACAACAACGTATTTGCGAGCGCTGTGTCTCGTTTCGAGAAGAACGAAGATCTAGCAAAACAAGACGTATCAACCACGTTACTACCAACGCCAATGTCTGTTGAAGCAGGTAAAGGTACGGTAGATATCGCGGCGGGTATTGCGCTGCCTAAAGACGCATTCGATGAGGCTCAATACGCAGCAATTCAAGGTCGTGCAGAAGTGGTAGGTGTGGATGTTCGTGGTGATCTTCCTGTAAGCATCACTGTTGTTCCTGCAGACTTCACCGGTGAATTGGCAAAATCTGGTGCTTACGAAATGAGCATCAAAGGCGACGGTATTGCGATTAAAGCGTTAGACCAAGCAGGTGCTTTCTACGCAGTACAATCTATCTTTGGCCTGGTAGATAGCCAAAATGCTGATTCTCTACCACAACTGTCTATTAAAGATGCGCCGCGTTTTGATTACCGTGGTGTGATGGTGGACGTGGCTCGTAACTTCCACTCTAAAGACGCGATTCTTGCAACGCTTGACCAAATGGCCGCGTACAAGATGAACAAACTACACCTTCACCTAACGGATGATGAAGGCTGGCGTTTAGAAATCCCGGGTCTGCCTGAGCTGACTGAAGTGGGTGCTAACCGTTGTTTCGATTTGGAAGAGAAAAGCTGTTTACTGCCTCAGCTTGGCTCAGGTGCAACGACAGACAACTTTGGTTCTGGCTTCTTCAGCAAAGCAGACTACGTGGACATCTTGAAGTACGCGAAAGCGCGTAACATCGAAGTGATTCCTGAAATCGATATGCCAGCACACGCTCGTGCAGCAGTGGTATCAATGGAAGCACGTTACGACCGTCTAATGGAAGAAGGTAAAGAAGCAGAAGCGAACGAGTACCGCCTGATGGATCCTCAAGATACATCGAACGTAACGACGGTTCAGTTCTACAACAAGCAAAGCTTCATCAACCCATGTATGGAATCTTCAACTCGCTTTGTTGATAAAGTGATTTCAGAAGTAGCAGCAATGCACCAAGAAGCGGGCACGCCGCTAACAACATGGCACTTTGGTGGTGACGAAGCGAAGAACATCAAGCTAGGCGCTGGTCTGCAAGACATCAACGCAGAAGACAAAGTAAGCTGGAAGGGTAACATTGATTTGTCTAAGCAAGACAAGCCATTCGCACAGTCACCACAATGTCAGACGCTAATTGCAGACGGTACGGTAAGCGATTTTGCTCATCTACCAAGCCACTTTGCAGAAGAAGTGTCGAAGATGGTGGTAGAGAAAGGCATTCCAAACTTCCAAGCTTGGCAAGATGGCCTTAAGTACAGTGAAGGTGAGAAAGCGTTCGCAACAGAAAACACACGTGTTAACTTCTGGGACGTTCTTTACTGGGGTGGCACATCATCAGTGTACGAATGGTCTAAGAAAGGTTACGACGTTATCGTTTCTAACCCTGACTACGTGTACATGGACATGCCGTACGAAGTTGACCCGAAAGAGCGTGGTTACTACTGGGCGACGCGTGCAACAGATACTCGTAAGATGTTTGGTTTTGCACCAGAGAACATGCCTCAGAACGCAGAAACCTCTGTAGACCGCGATGGTAACGGCTTCACTGGTAAAGGTGAAATCAAAGCGAAACCTTTCTATGGTCTATCAGCACAGCTGTGGTCTGAGACAGTACGTAACGACGAGCAATACGAGTACATGGTATTCCCTCGCGTACTGGCAGCCGCTGAACGTGCATGGCACCGTGCTGATTGGGAAAACGACTACAAAGTGGGTGTTGAATACTCGCAAAACTCTAACCTAGTAAACAAAGCTGCGCTAAACCAAGACTACAACCGCTTTGCGAACGTACTTGGCCAACGCGAACTGGCTAAGCTAGAAAAAGCGGGTATCGACTACCGCCTACCTGTACCAGGCGCGAAAGTAGAAGATGGCAAGCTAGCAATGAACGTTCAGTTCCCAGGGGTGAAGCTTCAATACTCTCTAGACGGCAAGAACTGGCTAACTTACGCAGATAATGCTCGTCCAAATGTGAAAGGTGAAGTGTTTATCCGTTCTGTGTCAGCTACCGGTGAGAAAGCAAGTCGAGTGACCAGCGTGAAATAACTCAATTCTTGTAAGTTAATTTTTTGGCAAAGCCTCAACATCATGTTGGGGCTTTCTTTATTTTTCGAGGAAATTAAGTGTGATCGATGTCTGAATATTTTTCATTGATAAATAAGTTTTGGATTGTAATGGTCAAGGTTATTGTGAACCGGATCGACTTAATATGCTGAATATCAATAAATTACCTGTTTACGATCACACTTCTATTTTTTGAATAATTTTATAAAAATACGATAAGTTCCTGTATTTCCCATGTTTTTATCAGGGTTGTTGAGCTTCGGTTTGAACAAGATCACTTTTTAAAATGTTTTATTTTCCATCGCGAATTAATTAAAACAATATTGCGAACGCCAAGGAGGCACATTCCAAAGTTTGCGATAAAAGGGAAGAGATGCCCTCTAAAACTATCGCATAACGTGAATAAATAAAGGCAGTAATTATGAAAAACATTTTTGCACTGAGTGCTCTTTCTCTCGCTTTCGCTTCTAATGCTTTTGCTGATTCTTCTTACGTAACAGGTAATGTTCAATTCCACGATGATGGTCGAATTCATGGTTCGGACGTTACGTCTACACTGGAAGCTGGTCATACTTTTGATAACCAATTCGGCGGCTTTACGGTTTATACCGAATTTGATGGTATTCAGTTGGGTAAACTGGAAACAGAAAACGGTGGCGCAGGTAACACAACACCAGCAATCACTGTGGGTGGTGAGCAGTCATTTAATATTACCGATCATTTATGGGTTGCCGCGGGTTACCAACACCTATTCTCTGCTGGCGAGAACGTACAGTACCGTCCATTGGTTAAGATCGGTTACAACTTCGATAACGGCATCTCCTTAAGTAACCGTACTCGTGCGCACATTGATGCGACAGACGCAGATGCGGATACAGATTACCGCATGGACAACCGCATCGGTTACGTGATGAATGAGGATGTTACGCTAAGCTACAACAACGTCTACATGATTGAAGCGGAAACCATGGACCACGAGCTTCGTGCAACGTGGACTCGAAAAGGTGTTCAACCTTACTTTGAGTTCCGTAGTCAAGCACACGGTGCAGAAAACGCGAGTGGTGACAGCCTAGTGAATAATGCTTTTGTATTTGGTGCCTCTTACGGCTTCTAATTTTATATTTGTCTTAACTGTCCATTAAGAAAAAGCCCAGCGGTTTATCTCGCTGGGCTTTGTTTTTATTGGTCGTTGCCTTCGTGGTGGCTGTATTCGAACACTTGGCCTTTTTCGTTAAAGGCGTAAACGGTGTAGCTGTCTTTTTTGTCGCCATATTCCATACCAGGGGAGCCCATTGGCATGCCCGGTACTGATAGGCCTTTTGCGTTACGTGGTGGATTTTTCAAAAACGCTTTAATGTCTTCGGCTGGAATGTGACCTTCGAACAGATAGCCGTTGATCTCTGCCGTGTGGCAAGAGTAAAGCTGTTCGTTCTTGATGCCTAGCTCGCGTTTGATGGCGTTCATATCATCGTGCAATTTTTCTTCGACCGTAAAGCCGTTCTCTTCCATGTGTTTTGTCCATTCTCCACAACAGCCACAGTATGGCGATTTGTGGTTAATGACATCGGCTGCCAATACGTTGGCGGACACGGTCGCAAGCATTGCAAAGGTCAATAGTTTCAACTTCATAATACCCTCAAAAAGAAGTGGTTACTTTACTGAAAACAGTCGTAGTCGATTTGCATTACTAACGACAGTAATTGAAGACAGTGCCATTGCCGCTCCTGCGACAACAGGACTGAGCAAAAATCCAAACGCTGGGTAAAGCACGCCAGCGGCAACTGGAATACCCAACGAGTTGTAAACAAAGGCACCAAATAGGTTTTGCTTCATGTTTTTAAGTGTAGCGCGAGAGAGTTCAATTGCATGTACTACCGCCATTGGTGACGTGTTCAGGATGGTCATTTGCGAACTTTCAATGGCGACATCACTGCCGCTACCCATGGCAATACCAAGGTTGGCTAAGGCGAGAGCAGGGGCGTCGTTAATGCCATCCCCCACCATTGCCACGACATGTCCTTGAGATTGAAGTTGCTCAATGTGCTGAGCTTTCTCATCTGGCATTACTTGGGCAATCACTTCATCAATACCAAGTTCTTGGCCGATAGCATTGGCAACGTGTTGGTTATCGCCCGTCAGCATTACCGTTTTGATGCCTTGCGATTTTAATGCAGAGAGCGCTTGTTTCGCATCTGATTTGATCGGGTCGGCAATGGCGATCAGACCGATCAGTTCGCCGTTCAATGCCACAGCTACCGGAGTCCACGCATTTTTTGCGCATTCATCGATGGCAGATTTTAGTGCGCTAGTCTCGACGTTCTCTGCTTGCATAAATTGAAGCGAACCAATGAGCAGCGGTTTATCTTGATACGTCGCCAAAATGCCGCGTCCGCGAACGTTCTCAAACTTGTCTAATGAGACGTCTTTTGCGTCGTGTCGTTTGGCGTAATCACATACCGCTTTTGCCAGTGGGTGCTCAGACTGACGCTCTGCCGCATACGCTAAAGCCAATAGATCTTCTTGGCTGGTGGCGTGAGTAAACACTTGCTGCACACTCGGTTTACCTTGGGTAAGCGTGCCAGTTTTGTCGAACACAACCGTGTCGACTTTGCTTGCCAATTGCAGGGCGTCGGCGTCTTTGATCAGAATGCCGAGCTCTGCGGCTTTACCGACACCAACGGTGACCGACAATGGCGTTGCTAAGCCCAGCGCGCAAGGGCAGGCGATGATTAGTACTGTGGTCGTTACCACAAGCATGTAGCTGGCTTTAGGTTCTGGACCTACGGCAAACCAAACCAAAGCGGCAAGGATTGCGATACCGACCACGACCGGAACAAATACCGATGAAATCTGGTCTGCCAGTTTCGCGATGGCTGGCTTACTGCTTTGCGCTGTGCGCACCATGCGGATGATACGAGCCAGCATGGTATTTGCGCCAATGCCCGTTGCCTCAATGACTAATCCACCATCGGTATTTAATGTCCCGGCAGACACTTGAGCCTCTTGCGCTTTTAACACTGGTACTGGTTCACCAGTGAGCATCGACTCATCAATGTATGATTCACCTTGAATCACAACACCATCAACAGGCACTTTCTCGCCTGGTTTGATACGCAGTTTCATGCCTAACGTGATTTGCTCAACCGCGATTTGTTGATCGCCTTGTTTCGTGATTACCGTAGCTTGCTGAGGTTGCAGGTTAATCAGAGCTTGCAATGAGCGTGTTGTGTTTGCTTTGGCTTTTGCTTCTATATAGTGCCCAAGAGAAATTAAGCCGATGATCATTGCACTCGCTTCAAAGTACACGTGGCGTGAAGCAAGAGGGAACCAGTCTGGGAAAATCACCACAAGCATCGAATAGAACCACGCTGCGCCAGTACCGAGCGCGACTAACGTGTCCATGGTGGCGCGCTTGTGAGTAGCTGCTAACCAAGCGTTACTGAAGAAGTGTTTCCCTGCTGTGGCAAGAAGGAGTAAACATACGATACCGATCGCGCCCCAAGCTAATTGGTCGTTGGTGTTGCGAATTATCATATTGCCGCCAGCAACGCCCCAAATCATTAAAGGGGCACCGACGACAAGGCCAGCAATAGCATCCAGTTTAAAGCGTTTTTGTTGCTGACGTTGTTGCTGTGCTTGCTTTTCTTGCTGGGTTGCGGCGTCTTGTAGGATCTCTGCTTGGTAACCGGCTTGTTTTACCGATTCAACAATTGCGTTAAGGAGGTCATCAGAGTCTTGGCTTGCGAATACTAGTGCGCTTTGTTCTGCAAGGTTGACCTGTGCCTTCTCAACGCCTTCTACGTTAGTAAGTGCTTTCTCTACTGAAGATACGCAACTCGCACACGTCATGCCTTGAATCAGCATTTGCAATTGAATACTCGCTGGTGGCACCTGCGTATCTTTAATATTGCTTTGCTTTTCTACCTGTTCGGTCTCTGGTGAGCTTTCGTTCTCTACTTCAACAGAATCAAGGTTGGCGATATAGCCGAGTGTTGCTATTAAGTCGATCACTTGTTGCTCGGAGAGGAGGGTACGAATCTCTAAGTGCGTTGTTGAAGCCTCAAAAGAAATAACGTCTTGATTAGATTCTAATAAAGATGAAAGTTTTTTGACGCAACCGCCACAGCTTAAGCCTGAAAGGTTTAGCTCGTAGTGATTTCCTGCTTGGTAACCAAGAGATTCAATCGACGAGACGAGCTCTTTAAGAGAAGACTCGGTTTTGACCTCTACTTGCGTCGGGGACAAATTGAGGATCTCCACATCGTGATTCGCATGTAAAGCATTCTCAACTTTTCTCGCACAGCCCATGCAGTTGAGCCCTGATAAAGGTATAACTAACTGATACATAATCTGCACCTCAATAGTAGTGATGCTATGAGCTTAAACCTTCCTGCAAGGGTAAGGTCAATACCCATTTGCTACTCACAACAATTTCGTCAAAATCTCTCGAATCCCACAAGTGCACGGTCATTTTACTTGCGAGTGATCTCAAGGTTTTTTCTCTTTGAATATAAAGTTCCGTTAAAACACCTAAAAGATGAATGAAGTCGCTCACGTTTTTTAGATGCTCTCAATGTCAGTTCAGTGTCAAAACGTACTTTTAACGTTTTTTATTTTTTATGCTTGATGTTAAGTAATTGTTTTTTATTGATTTATTTTATTTTTGATCTTCTCATTTTGAAGTCGCTCAGATTGCTGTAGGGAAAGTTTTTTAGTGCGAAAAAAGTTTGTCATATTTGCCCCGTCCAAACACTGTTTCAAGTTCCTGCCATGTCCTAGTTAGTGAATTTGAAAATGGAAAAAACTAAAAATATAGGGGTTTATAATGTCTTACCTAAAGAAAAGCCTACTTGCCACGGCAATTACCGGCATGATGTTCAGTGGTGCTGCATTTGCTGATGGTGCAAACAGTGACGCAGCAAAAGAGTTTCTAACCAAAGATTCATTTTCTTATGAAGTTTACGGGATCATCGCGATGCAGGCCGCGTACCGCGATTACGATTCTGGTAGCAAAGCAACGGACGATGATTTGGGTGGCATGCAGCTAAACAACGAATCTCGTATTGGTTTCCGTGGTAAAAAACAATTTGCTAACTTCGACCCTACTTTTATTTGGCAAATCGAAGGCGGTTATGTAGACCCTAGCTTTGGTGGCGAGGGCGCAGGTCTTGGTGAACGTGACACATTCGTCGGTTTTGAAAGTGCATCTTGGGGGCAAATTCGCCTGGGTCGCGTTTTGACACCTATGTACGAATTGGTTGACTGGCCAGCATCTAACCCTGGCCTGGGCGATGTATACGACTGGGGTGGTGCTATTGGTGGCGCCAAGTACCAAGACCGTCAATCAAACACTATCCGCTGGGACTCTCCAATGTTTGCTGACAAATTCTCCCTAGATATCGCAGCTGGTGCAGGTGATAAAGCAGGTCTAGGTGAAGGGGATGACTACTGGGGTGGTATCGCTGCACACTACAAAATTGGTCCTATCCAGTTAGATGCGGCATATGAAGGTAACCGTAATATCAAGATGGAAAGCCAAACGTGGGAAAACAACACGTACTTGGTAGGGGCACAAGGCTGGTTTGATAACGGGATCTCTTTCTTTGCGCAATACAAATACATGGAGGCGGACGCAAGCAATGGTGTGAGTGAAAAGCAAGATGCAATGTCTGCCGCTATCATGTACACCACGGGTGATTGGCAATACAAACTGGCTTACGCCGCTAACTTTGATCTAGAGCGTGATGGTAAGAAAATTAACGATACAGCGGACGATGTGTTATCAGCACAAGTTATGTATTTCGTAGACCCATCGGCAGTGCTGTACGTACGTGCTCGTACTCTAGACTTTGGCGACGGTGCGTCTCAATTAGATAAACCAACAGAAGCACGTTGGAAGTCTGCTGACTACGACGAGTTCTCTGTAGGTGTTGAATACTACTTCTAATTAAAGAAGCAGCTAAAAGGGCGGAAACGCCCTTTTTATCTTGATACTTATTCAAATAAGCCTTTGAAATGACTGGCCTGTAAATTTTAGAGGCTTATCTAAATTGGTATAAAGTGAGAAACCATGATGAAAAAAACAACGACACTTCTCGGGCTTTGCGCAATGCTTTCGGCGCCAGCTTTTGCTGCTCAACTCACTCTGCAATCTGAATTAGTTCCTCGCGTTCTCAACGGCGAGTTCGTCTACCCTGAGTGGATATCCAAGAACAACAGCATCGAGTTAAAGGATGGGGAAAACCAATTGGCGGTAACGGTTGGACAAATCGTATTTGAAGATGGAAAGCGCCGTAAATTCGATTCGCAGCCGCTGGTATTAGAGTTTGATGCAGAAAAAGACACCGAGCTTTCTCTGACTTATCAAACATTCCGTACTATTGAAGAGGCGAGAGCCTTCGAACTCGATCCTAAAGTGGTATTGAAAGACAAAAACGGAAAAGAAGTGGCATTCTCTATGGTTCAACTTCGTAAAGGTGGTTTGCAAGGTTTTCGTGATTACGAACGAGAAGTTGCCGACTATAATAACGCAATGAATAAAGAATCGACTAAGGCAAGCATTGCGTCTTCTCCAGCGGAAACCAAAACAATCAAAGCATCGTTTAATGAATTGAGCCGTGAAGAGCAGCAAGAATTTATGCAATGGGCAATGCGTAACCTGAAGTAATTTCGTCTCGTGCTTTAACAGTAAATAGCAGGGCTGTGCCTTTTTGGTTCTGCCCTGTTTTTATTTCTGTTGTCAAACCGATTGTAGAATTGACTTACGGTGGTAAAATGTCGCCACTTTTATCCTTGACATTACAACGAGAGATCTCTCGTTGCTCATTACCCCTAAGGAACTCAAATGACGGTTAAAACTCGTTTTGCTCCTAGCCCAACTGGCTATCTACACGTTGGTGGTGCGCGTACTGCACTTTACTCTTGGCTATACGCTAAAAACCAAGGTGGTGAATTCGTTCTACGTATCGAAGATACAGACCTTGAGCGTAACTCTCAGGAAGCGGTTGATGCAATTCTTGAAGGCATGGAATGGCTAGGCTTGGAGTGGGATGAAGGTCCTTACTACCAAACTCAACGTTTTGACCGTTACAACGAAATGGTTGATAAGCTTCTTGCTGAAGACAAAGCTTACAAATGTTACGCGTCTAAAGAGCTGCTAGATGAAATCCGTGCAGAGCAAGAAGCAAATAAAGAAATGCCTCGCTACGATGCTAACCATCCAAAAATCAAAGCAGCAAACGAAGCGGCAAAAGATGGCGATCCATGTGTTATCCGTTTCCGTAACCCGAAAGAAGGCAGCGTAGTATTTGATGATCAAATCCGTGGTCGCATTGAAATCCGCAACGATCAAATGGATGACCTAATCATTCGTCGTACAGACGGTTCACCTACTTACAACTTCTGTGTAGTAGTGGATGACTGGGACATGGGTATCACGCACGTTGTTCGTGGCGAAGACCACATCAACAACACGCCTCGTCAAATCAACATCTACGAAGCACTAGGTGCGCCAGTACCTACATTTGCACACTGTGCAATGATCCTGGGTGATGACGGCGCGAAACTGTCTAAACGTCACGGCGCTGTATCAGTCATGCAATACCGCGATATGGGCTACCTGCCTGCGGCACTAAACAACTACCTAGTGCGCCTTGGTTGGTCTCATGGTGACCAAGAAATCTTTTCTCAAGAAGAGATGATCAATCTATTTAGCCTAAACGCAGTATCTAAGTCAGCGTCTGCTTTTAACACTGACAAACTGCAATGGTTGAACAACCACTACATCAAGAACTCAGATCCTGCGTACGTTGCTGAGCATCTACAATGGCATCTAGATCAACAAAAACTAGACGTAACGAATGGTCCTGCTATTACTGACGTGATCAAGCTGGTGGGTGAGCGTTGCAACACACTAGTTGAGCTAGCTGAGCAAATCCGTTACTTCTATGAAGATTTCTCTGAGTTTGAAGCGGGCGCAGCGAAGAAACACCTGCGTGGCGTGGCTAAAGCGCCTCTAGAACTTGCATTAGCGAAAGTGGAAGCACTAACTGAGTGGACGACAGCGAACATCAAAGATGGCGTTATCGCAGCAGTATGTGAAGAGTTGGAAATCGGCATGGGCAAAATCGGTATGCCATTACGTGTTGCTGTAACAGGCGGCGGTCAGTCTCCTTCTGTCGATGCAGTAATGGAGCTGGTTGGAAAAGAGCGTTGTATTGCTCGCATTAAGATGGCGCTTGAGTTCATTGCTGATCGTGAAGCAAACGCATAATTGCTTTGAACTGAACGTTCTTTTGAATAAATAGTCACAAAGCCGCGGTGAGCAACCGCGGCTTTTTTGTATCTTCAATTTAGATAACGAGAAACTTTCTCTCATATTGGTGAATGAAGAGATGGTTTCAACTGTAATTTACCTCAATATGGATAAGATTTTTTAATCCAAATATCGTTGGCGTGAATAAAAAATGAGCGATTATATATCAAATATCTGATTGATTTTTATCCATGTTCCTTAAAGTTCCATTTTGTTTGTCTCATTTTTAAGAAAAGCCTTTGCTTTAGCTATGTTGTTCCAAAAAATAAAGCAAACGTTTGCGTCGTGATTGCGTGGGGATTTTTTTGCTTAAGATCACATGTTGTCGAGATATTTGATGACAATAAATTGACAGAATTGGGATTTTTCTCGCGATTTCTTAGCGTTATAGTTCATCCCGTCAGCGATACCGAGATGGCGATATGTATCACTGAACAGGAAATGTACGTAAGTTGCTTCCATAAAAAAAATGCATGTGCATAAAAAGAAGCTGACTAAGTATCTCACTCAAGGAATGAATAAAAAGAATTGAAATACAACGTCAGTCAGACGGCGCATTTCGGCATCTAACAAAAGAACTTCTTTAGAGGAATCAATAATGAAAAAATTAGCAGCGGTAATTTCAGCGTCTCTACTTATGGCTTCAGCAGCACAAGCAGAAGTATACGTTGGTGGTAAGATGGGTAAGTCATGGATGGAAGACGCGTGTGTAGCGGGCCAGGCTTGTGACAAAGACGATTCTACTCTTGGCGCTTTTGTTGGTTACGAAATGAATAAATACTTCGCAGTAGAAGCGGGTTTCGACAACATCGGTGATTTTAACCAAACTTCTTTCGGTGGCCACGTAGAAGCAATCACTCTTGCTCCTAAATTTAGCCTACCAATCACTGAAGACATCGCACTTTACGGTAAAGTGGGTGGCGCTTACGTAATGTTTGATGGCAAAGATGATTACTCTTACCTAGGCGCAGCTGGTCTTGAATTCAACCTAAGCCAAAACGTAACAGCTCGTGCGGAATACCAAACACTGACTGACATCAGCAACGATGTAACTCGTGCGACAGGTAACACTGCAACACTAGGTGTTTCTTTCAAATTCGGCGGCAACGATGAGCCAGTAATCGTAGAAGAGCCAGTTGTTGTTGAAGAAGTGGTTGTAGAAGAAGTGGTAGAAGAGCCAGTTGTAGTTACGAAAACATTCGAAACTCAAACAATTGGTACAGGTAGCTTCGATCTAAACAGCACAACTCTAAAACCAGAGAGCGCTGCAAAACTTGATAACCTAGTTGCTTTCCTAAACGAGCACCCACAAGCGAACGTTGAAGTTGTAGGTTACACAGATACGTCTGGTCCAGCAGCTTACAACCTAAAAGTTTCTGAAAAACGTGCTGAGTCTGTTGCTAACGCACTCGTTGAAAAAGGTATTGATTCATCACGTATCCAAGCTCGTGGCGAAGGTGAAAACAACCCAATCGCTTCAAACGACACTCGTGAAGGTCGTCAACAAAACCGTCGCGTAGAAGTCGTTGTTCCAGAATTTGAATACCAAGTTCAGCAATAAGCTCCTATTCGACCGTAGTATAGAAGACTGAAGCTGAAAGCCCCAAAGAGTTCGCTCTTTGGGGCTTTTTATTTTTCTTTAAAAACTGACTGAAATGTTCAAAGTGGCTAGGTATTACTTAAGATCAATGCTGTTTAAACGCCCCATGAATGTCAGGATCTCCAAGTTATCTTTATGTGCTTCTAACAACGCTTTTTTGGTTTGCATGTAGGCGGCAAGTTTGCCGTACTTACTAATAGAGCGAACCACCGTTTTATATTTATACTCACCGTCATCATTGAACTCTCGCCACTTGGCGATGTAACACGTATCTCGGTTGTCAGGGTTTTCAAGAGTAGGGTTAGGCTTGTGAACGATTTTAGGCTCAACGCTATGTGGAAGCCTAGTCATTAGGTAAGGGTCTTTCAAAAGACGTCGCCAGAATTTGCCCCACATTTGCCGGCCTAACTCGTTTCTCAGCTTAATGGCTTTTTGTAAGCCTTTTTTTTCTCCAATACGAACAAATCCTACCGAGCGGTGTAGTACCGTATCCTCGGGGGTATGGATATGTATCTTAAAGGCTGTCTTGCCTTTAGAAATAAAGCGGTGTCCAGTGTTAGTTATTAAATTGCTCTTAGACATAGTGCTAACTAATAATTTTATTAATAGCTAAAAGGGTAAGCAAAACTCATAGATAATTAAAGTAATAAAATACAAAACTGTAAATAGGGCTTGTTGAAATGATTTCAAGGGGAAGAAGTCAGATCAGTAGAAGGGTTTATCCCGTAACCGAAACACCCGATCCGATCATATTGATTACTGGGAAGATTATCTAACACGGTGTACTAGGGGGAGCAGTGCGAGGCTTGAAATTGAAGATACAAAAAAGCCTTAGCTCAAGTGGGAGCTAAGGCTATGATATGGCGCCCCCAGTAGGATTCGAACCTACGACCTGTCCCTTAGGAGGGGACTGCGCTATCCAGCTGTGCCATGGGGGCGTAATACCAATAGTTGCAGTTCATTGCACTGTTTTACTGAGTTCAAATCTAGCAATCTACCAGATCTGTATCAGCATCACGTTGAACGATTCGCTACGGTCATTGGTATAATCAAATAAGATGCGCTGCCTATGATATTCAAAAGTGAGCATATCTCAAGACTTAATGTTTGCTTTTATAGGATCTTGTTCATTACGTCGCCAATTTGAACGCTAGATGCTAAATTTGGCTGATCAATCGTCAGTTCCGCTTCGTGTTCGTATATGCGTGATACCGTTAATGTAATTTCGCTTTGCGAGACTTTGTTTCTTGGCAATCCATTTTGGTCGATAAACGACGCGGTGTGCCAAAGCTGCAATTTGTCTCCCTCTTTTACGCCGTGCATACGGCCGAGATCCATCGTTACGGTATTACCGAAGACTGCCACAACCTCTGGCAGTGTAATTTTGCAAGATAGCTCCGACTCCAGATCCAACATAATATTGCGACTAACGCGAAGCATCATCTCGCCATAGGTCGATGCCCAAAAACGTGCACTACGAGTGTCCACTTGACTCGTCTTAGCAAATGGCCAACGCGCGACCTCACGGTAGGCTTTGTTGAAGATTTCATGGCCAGTTTTACCATCAAATACTTTCATTTCTAACGCAAACTGACGATTGATGATGTCATCTTGCAATAGTTGAGATTCGACCGTTGCAGTGAGATCGGTAATGACCCCTCCAATGATGTATTGTGCGCCATTGTCTTGCGCGATCATTTGAGTGCGAGCAGGATAGTTGCTGCTTATTGAGTAGTCCGTTGTACCAACAGACACAAAGCTGCGTGAGGTTTGATCAAGTTGACGGTTCACTACGTGGCTAAAATCGTCACCAACTTGATAAATTTGTCCCATCACTGCTTGTTGTGGTGATGCGACCTCAATATTGCCGACCAGCATTGTCTTTTTGTATTGATCGGTGTGGCAACCCGTTGCCGATGGATAAATATCAACGCGGATTTTTACCTCGACTTTACCGCGACGTTTACGTTCAGACTCGACCAAAATGTAACGGACTTCATGATTGGTAAACTGGTATTCGTTGCGGCTTTCTTCTAATAGCGGCATCAAGTTGCTAATACTGCCAATATCTGCGCCCGAAAAATTGACGGCTTTGAACAGCGCGTCTTCCAACGCATGGAGCCTTGCCGTCTCTTCTGAAGAAACGATGGTGGCAACGCCTGTGACTTCATACCAAGATGCCATTACCTTAAAAGGCACAAGCATCACTAAAGTGATTGAAAACAGACTGTTTAATATTTTTTTCATTGGTTACAACCGTTCGGGTATAAATATTGCTTTAACAAATTCAGTGAAGTTTGGTGGGTTTTTCTTCGTTAGGCAAACAAAGAAAAGCAAAGACTGTTCCAATATTCACTTTCTTGGAAAGGAATTAATAAAGAACGGTATCACCTAAGATTATCTGGAGAATCAAACCATGAAAAAGTGGCTTGTCGCCGCATCGATGATGACGCTTCTGACATCGTGCGCGTACTCACCGATTTACAATGGTAAAGAACCGTACTCGGGAAGCCAGTTCATGCTGATGGATAGTCCGCGTCATACGATGGACTTTTTCATTGAGAGCATGACAGAAGACCTGATGGTTTCTAATGTGGCAGTATCAGCGCGGACACCGATTGCGATTACCTCGTTTGTTGATCTACAAAATATGGATGCAACAAACTGGTTAGGTAACTCGGTCTCTGAAGGTTTTATCCATCAGTTTCAGCGCCGAGGGTTTAAAGTGGTTGATTTCAAAACTACGGGCTCTATTCAAGTGACGCAGCAGGGCGATTTTGCTTTAAGTCGTGATTGGCAAGATTTAGCTCAAGAGCAGCAAATTCAGTATGTACTGACCGGAACGATGCTGCGCCAAGAGGGGGGAGTGCTTGTCAATGCACGCGTGGTTGGCATGCAAAGCCGTGTAGTTGTAGCGACAGCGCAAGGTTTCCTTCCGGCTGACCGTATTGGGCGTGACTTAGATACGTTAAATAGCATCCGCACACAAGATGGTGTGTTGATTCGTTCTGACCCTACCATTCGTCAGCCGTACACTGTGATTCTCCGTCCATAGGATAGAAGCATGAAGAAGTTATTATTTATTGTTGCCACACTGATATTGGTTGGGTGTCAGCCATTACAACAGATGCGTCAAGATGAAATCTTAGTGGCGGTGGGCTACGCCAGCGTCAGTGAGCAAACAGGCCGCACAGTAGAAGAAAAGCGTGTACGAGCAATGCGCGCATCAAAAATTGATGCTTATCGTGAGCTAGCAGAGCAAGTTTATGGCATGCGTGTTAGTGGACGTGCAGAGCTGCAAGACCAGCGTTTGGGTATTGAAAGCACCACTGGTGCCGTCGATGGTGTAATTCGTGGTGCAGAAGTTGTGCGTAGTTATCTTGTTGAAGACAGTTATGTGACTGAGCTGCGTCTGGATATCCGTAAGATGGATAAGCTACGTGATTATGGAGAAGTTCAGCAGGTGCCTGAGAAGCGTCAGCAAACCTTGTTTTAAACCATTTCACTAGACAGATAATCTTTTTGAGCGGCTGATTGGTAACAATGAGTCGCTTTTTTATATCTACGTGAGCGCGGGAATTGAGGGTAAGAGTGACGTTTAAGCTTTTATATTGGTGCCAAGCGTCGAGATGGTGTGGGTTTTTCCGCCCGCATTGTAGGTCATGCCAACTTTGCCATGAGTTCGCTGAAGCATGTTGTTGAGTTTATTGAAGCTCAGCTGTGCGCGACTAAGCGATTCGCCATTTACTTGGTTAACTTGTTGACAGTCGAGGACGATCGATTGGATTTGAGCAACAACCTGACTTAGGTGCTCATCTTCAGTAAGTTGATTGACGTGCGGGTGAGAGGCGATTCGCTGATCAGTTGTTCTGAGCTGATCAATGAGCGTCATCTTCTGTTTGGCAATGCTCTCAATCTCGGTAGAGACACGCGCCGTGATTGCTTGTGTTTCTTGGCGTAAAACAGCGGAAAGTGCCTTAGCATTTTCTAGCTGGAAATTAACGAGATCGACTAATGCTGCCATAAAATACTTACCTTCGGCCTAAGTCAGTTAGCTTTTGCCTTGCAATTCGTTTTCAAACTTAATCATGTTGTCAGCCAATTTTTCAGGATCGACTTTGTATGAACCGTTTGTGATAGCTTCTTTGATTGCTGCAACTTTGGCGCTGTCATATGCCGGAGAAGCTGCCATATCCTTCTGGAGTTTACTGACGGCTTTACTTTGCTGGCTGAGTGATACTGCGTCTTGTTGCGCTGGCGCCTTTTTTGATTCTGTCGTGCTGGTAGCATTGGAATCGTTACGTGCAGGTGCGCGACTTGTTGTCGTCATCATTTGCCCTGAACGTATATTATCTATACCTGCCATGTTTAACCTTTGCCTTGTATCGTAATACTGGTATCCAGACTATCGACCAGCGCAAAAATAACTTTAGTCATTTTTTGCATTTTTATTGATCAGTTTAAACACGCTACCAGTGGGTATTAAAAATTAACAGTGATTTCCGCAATGTCAGTCACTATGCCTTCTATTATACGTTGTGACTTATCATTTTTCACTCTTACTTGATCGCCAGCTGAACCATCCTGCAATGCTGTGCCTTGCGTTGTGATCGTCATGCCAGAATTCACCGCTTTGATAATGACCTTTTCATTTCGGCATACCACACAAACATCATTTCTCTCTACGACATCGCCTAAACGAACATTACGCTTTAGCTTTGCCCCAACCACTTGATCGTAGCTAGAAAATCCATCTTTACGAAAGCGCTGTAGCTCGATCATGGAAGTGGTAACATCCGATGCGCTGACGATTTCTCCTCTCCCTAGTGTTCGTGTCGCGACGATCATTGGTACTGATACCGAGATCCTCACAGGGACATAGACTTTCCAGTCATCCGGTTGGCATTCCACTAACACATTGATGTTACTTCTCGTGCTGCTGGTGGAAGAGGCAGATGTATCTAACGGAACAGGGCAATCCGTTGCTTTTATTCTCGAGTCGATCTCTGCCGCATTAACAGATAGCTCGCCACCATCAGGCTGATCAACCGTAGCAAGAATATGTTGTTCTGCTGCTGTTTTTATTTGCTCGATCTGATTATCTGAAGCTGAATGAACAAAAAAGCTAAACATACTGAGCAAAATGCCGATAGACTTAGCGTACTTTGTAATTAGCGCTCTACATATTGTCATAGTCAATGGTGTCGAAGTGAAATACGCCATACTGTCTCCCTGGTATCGTGCTTGCCAGTGGTAGAGTATCATTTAAAAACAAAAAGTTTGAGATGGAGATGAGCATATGACGGGGATTCTTGACTCGGTGAATCAGCGTACGCAACTCGTCGGTCAGAACCGATTGGAATTATTGACCTTTCGACTGATGGGCCGACAGCGCTACGGCATTAACGTATTCAAAGTGAAAGAAGTACTACAGTGCCCTAAGCTGACTTCAATGCCAAATCTACACCCTCTGGTTAAAGGTATCGCTCATATCCGCGGCCATACCGTGTCCGTTATTGATTTGAGCCTGGCAATTGGTGGCCGCCCAACCACTGATTTAGATAAATGTTTTGTTGTTATTGCAGAATTTAACCGTACGATCCAAGCATTTTTGGTATCATCGGTTGAGCGTATTATCAATATGCATTGGGAAGCGATTTTGCCACCGCCAGACGGCGCAGGTAAAGCGCACTACTTGACTGCCGTGACAAACATTGACAATGAGCTGGTTGAAATCCTTGACGTTGAAAAAATCCTGGCAGAAATTGCGCCAGTTGATGAAACGATGGATTCCGCTATTGGCGAAGAAATCGCACAAGCAGAACAAGAAAAGCCTATTGTACGCCGCATACTGATTGCTGATGACTCGACGGTCGCGCGTAAACAGGTAGAGCGTGCGATTACATCCATCGGTTTTGAGGTCGTATCTGTCAAAGACGGCAAAGAAGCGTACAATAAGTTGATTGAAATGGCTCAAGAAGGCAATATCTACGATCAAATTTCGTTGGTTATTTCCGATATTGAAATGCCAGAAATGGACGGTTATACCTTAACGGCTGAAATTCGCAGACATGCCGATTTGAAAGACCTTTATGTTATCCTCCATTCTTCATTAAGTGGTGTATTCAACCAAGCTATGGTTGAGCGTGTAGGTGCCAACACCTTCATTGCGAAATTTAACCCAGATGAGTTGGGTAACGCGGTTAAATCTGCATTAACACAATAAAAGAGACATTAATGACTGCTATTACAATCAGTGATCAAGAGTATCGTGACTTTAGCCGTTTTCTAGAATCGCAATGTGGCATCGTGTTAGGTGATAGCAAGCAATACCTCGTGCGTAGCCGACTGAGTCCTTTAGTGACGAAGTTTAAGCTCGCATCGTTATCAGATTTGCTACGTGATGTTGTTACAGGGCGTAATCGAGAATTACGAGTCGCCGCTGTGGATGCGATGACGACTAACGAAACCTTGTGGTTTCGAGATACTTATCCGTTCACGGTTTTAGCTGACAAATTATTGCCAGAAGTAGCGGCAAGCAAGCGCCCAATTAAGATCTGGTCTGCTGCCAGTTCATCGGGCCAAGAACCGTATTCTATTGCAATGACGATCCTGGAAACGCAACAGCGCAAGCCGGGCTTGTTACCAAACGTGTCCATTACAGCCACAGACATTTCGGCAAGTATGCTCGAGATGTGTCGTGCAGGGGTGTACGACAACTTGGCTTTGGGTCGCGGGCTTTCACCAGAACGTCGTCGCACCTTCTTTGAAAATGCGGACGGTGGTCGCATGAAAGTCAAAGATAACGTCAAGCGTTTGGTGAACTTTCGTCCACAAAACTTGATGGACAGTTACGCACTGATGGGTAAGTTCGACATCATTTTCTGTCGTAACGTATTGATTTACTTTTCTCCAGAAATGAAATCTAAAGTGCTTAACCAAATGGCGAGCAGTTTAAACCCTGGTGGTTACTTGCTGTTAGGGGCATCAGAGTCGCTAACTGGTCTGACTGATAAATTTGAAATGGTGCGCTGTAATCCGGGCATCATTTACAAGCTTAAATAGCGGTATCTCTTCATTGATAGAAAAGCCTGACTTCGTGTCAGGCTTTTTTGTTTGTTACCTTTCTGCGCCGAGCGCTTCATGTATCACTCAATTAGTTGAAGCGCGTTTTTGCCTTGTGCCCTCAACACGGTGTATCTTTATTAAGTGAGCAAAGTGATACGACATGACATTCCAGTTACTTTGGCTCACTTATTGCTATTTCAATTCACGGTAACCACTAGGTTGGTGTAATGCTTTAGGTCTTGGCATGCTAATTGCTTTTTGGTTATCAATCACGGTCAGTTCTTAATTGTAGAGGCAAACATGGCTATATCTTTTGACAATGCACTAGGCATCCACCAGCACACGGTGGGCGTACGTGAGCGCAATGCAGAGGTGATTTCCACCAATATCGCACAAGCAAACACGCCTGGTTACAAAGCAAGAGGTTTAGACTTTGCGAAGGAATTGCAAGCGGCAACATCTGGGGCAAGCATTGGTCTTAGTCGCACAGATGGTCGGCATATTCCTGCCACTACGACGTTGGTTGGGGACAAGTTATATCGTCTTCCTACGCAACCAGATACGGGAGATGGCAACACGGTAGACTTGGATTTAGAGCGTAACTTGTTTATGCAAAACCAAATCAGACACCAAGCATCACTCGACTTTCTAGGCAGCAAATTCAAGAACTTAACCAAAGCAATCAAAGGGGAATAATTTAGATGAGCTTATTTAACGTTTTCAATGTGACAGGTTCCGCAATGAGCGCTGAATCCGTTCGTCTGAATACTACCTCAAGCAACTTGGCGAACGCCGACAGTGTCAGCAGCTCTGCGAAAGACACTTACAAAGCGCGTCATGCAGTGTTTGGTGCAGAGTTAAGTAACGCCATGCGTGGCGGTGATACGGTGCCAGTGAAAGTGATGGGTATTGTAGAAAGTGATAAACCGCTGAGTGCGGAGTACAACCCAGACCATCCCCTTGCAAACGAAGAAGGCTACATTTACAAGCCTAACGTCAATGTAATGGAAGAAATGGCAAACATGATTTCAGCTTCTCGTGCATACCAAACTAATGTACAGGTCGCTGATTCTAGTAAACAAATGCTGCTGCGTACGCTGCAGATGGGTCAATAAGGATAAGGGGGTAGCGTATGGCCGGAATTAACAACGTTGGTCAAAGCGGCTTGTCCTATATCGACCAGCTTAAAAGTCTACAAGAGAGTAACAAGAAAGCGGAAGAGAGCACGGGTAAGCAGGACCTAAAACAGGAAGACTTCTTATCATTGCTCACGAAGCAACTGTCTCAGCAAGACCCTTTTAAGCCGGTAAGTAATGACCAGATGATTGCGCAAATGGCTTCATTTGCGACCGTTGATGGCATTGGCAAGATGAACACTCAGTTTGAGAGTTTGAATTCGTCAATGACATCAAATCAAGCGTTACAAGCTTCCTCTTTGGTAGGGCGTGACGTATTGGTCCCAGGAGCAGCAGGTGTGAAGCAGGACGACGCACCAATGGCGGCAATGGTTAAGCTTTCACAATCTATCGATAATCTGTTTGTTCGTGTAGAGGATGAAGCTGGCCAACTGGTTCGTACCTTTGAGGTAGGGGCGAAACCAGCCGGCGACACGCGTGTGCTTTGGGACGGTAAAGATGAAAGCGGAAATCCACTGCCAGCTGGCAAATACAAAGTGAAAGCGTCTGGCTTAGTTGAAGGGGAGTCGCAAGAGTTCCCAGTATCGACATACGCCAACGTAAACAGCGTATTGCTTGGCAAAGGTGACGGAAACGTATTACTCAATCTGGCTGGTTTTGAATCGCCAGTTCGACTTGCAGAAGTATTGGAAGTCGGCAAAGCGTAGTCATAGCTCGCTAGATTAGGAGATTTTGGAATGTCATATGTATCTTTAAGCGGTTTGTCCGCCGCCCAACTGGATTTGAACACCACCAGTAACAACATTGCGAACGCCAACACTTACGGCTTTAAAGAGTCCCGTGCTGAGTTTGCTGATGTCTACTCTAACTCTTTATTTACTAACGCAAAAACCACACCGGGTGGTGGTGCGCAAGCAAGCCAAGTGGCACAGCAGTTCCATGAAGGCTCTAGCATTTACACCAACAACCCAATGGATTTGCGTGTTTCGGGGACAGGTTTTTTCGCTGTAGCGAAAGAGCGTCTAACTCCACAACAGAATGAACTGACACGTAATGGTGCATTTCACTTAAATAAAGAAAACTACATGGTGACCGCGAACGATGAGTTCTTATTAGGTTACCAAGTGGACCCAAGCTCTGGTGAGGTTTCTTCATACGAGCCACAACCCATCAATATTCCTGCTGAATTTGGTAAGCCAAAACAAACAGCAAACATTGAAGTGGGTGTGAACTTGCCAGCGAACGGCGATTTGAAAGATCCAACGCAGTTTGATTTTTCAGACCCAGATACATACAACCGTTCAACCTCTTCGACAATTTATGACTCGATGGGTCAGTCTTACAAGCTAACGACGTATTACTTGAAAGATCAGACTCAGCCAAATACATGGAACACTTACTACACCGTGACAGATAAAGAAGGTGAAAAGCCTTTAAATGTTGCGGCTGGTGATGCGCAAACGCCAACAGGTCATGTGGGGCATACCATGAAGTTCAACAACGATGGTACGTTGGCGAGCTTGAACAATGGTCAGCCAATCACTTCTGTGGCTCTGGGCGATCCGGCGACGAACACGACACCAGTCGATATGAATGGTGCCGATCCTGCGCAGACGCTTAACTTCGGCTTAGGCTCAGCAACACAGTTTGCGGCTCCGTTCGAACTGACTAAGTTTGACGAAGACGGTGCAACGACGGGCTTCCTAACCAAAGTTGACTTCGATGAAAACGGCAGCGTATTGGGAACTTACTCAAACGGTGAAAACGTTACATTGGGTCGTGTTGCTCTCGTACGTGTTCCAAACGAGCAAGGTCTGGATAAGAAAGGCGGCACTCAATGGGATTCAACGCAGTTCTCTGGTGACAAGATCTGGGGTGAATCAAATAAAGGCTCTTTCGGCACCATCAATAACGGTATGCTGGAACAGTCAAACATTGATATGACGCAGGAGTTGGTGGACCTGATCTCTGCTCAGCGTAACTTCCAAGCAAACTCACGTTCGCTAGAAGTACACAACCAACTACAACAGAATATCTTACAGATCCGCTAGAGCACTAGCTGGGTCATTCGATACTCTGCTTGAGTAAGCAATGGCGTGTGATTGCTTCTTAGTAATTACCGCTTTGTTCATTTTCATCATGACATTCATCTGATGCTTAGCCTGAATACACCTCACTCAGGCTAAGCATGCTTTGATCTACGATTTGCCGCTGTTGCCGCCGTATGGATCAAAACCTTGCCTCTCGTTACAGTTTTCTGCCTCTATTGACCTCTTTTCATTGTTGATTTTTAATTCAAAGTATTGATTAATAAGTCTATTTTTGTTTTGGCATAACTATTGCTTTTTACTCCGTGTACAGAGAGATTTTTTGGAGTAATTTATGGATCGCGCACTGTTTCTCGCAATGAGTGGCGCCAAGCAAAATATGCAGGCACTACAATTGCGCGCTAATAACTTGGCTAACGTAAGCACGACCGGATTTCGGGCTGATTTAGCACAGGCTCGCTCAATGCAGGCTTATGGTGAAGGCCATCCTTCACGTGTATTCAGCATGACAGAGAGTCCAGGGCATAACTTTGCTCAAGGTAGCGTGATTACAACAGGGCGTGATCTGGATGTGACGATTGAAGGCAGCGGTTGGATATCGGTACTCGATCATACAGGGAAAGAAGGGTTGACCCGTAACGGCAACCTAAAAGTCGATCAAAATGGCATGCTTACCAACGCAAGTGGTCATTTGGTGCTGGGTGAAAACGACGCGCCGATTACTTTGCCTATCCCTCTCTCCAAAATTGAAATCGGTCGGGATGGCACCATCTCTGTACTTCCTCAAGGTGCCCCGGCAGAAGAATTCCAAGCGGTTGATCGCATTAAGCTCGTTAAGCCTAATGATCAAAGCTTGTTTAAAGACACCAATGGCTTATTTCGCCATAAAACTCCAAACCAACCTTACGAAGCAGACGCGACTGTTAGTCTCCAGACGGGAGCGATAGAAGGCAGTAACGTGAATGCCGTAGGTGAAATGACCGCATTGATTGACTTACAACGTCAGTTTGAAATGCAAGTCAAGATGATGAGCACAGCTGAAGAAATGGATAAATCTTCAGATTCACTGCTTCGTATGAGTTAACAGAGTTAGAGGTTCACTATGCATCCAGCACTATGGGTAAGTAAAACAGGTCTAGACGCCCAACAAACCAACATTGCCACGATTTCGAACAACTTGGCGAACGCTTCTACTGTCGGCTACAAAAAGAGCCGTGCAGTATTCGAAGATTTGTTCTATCAGAACATCAACCAACCTGGCGGCCAGTCATCTCAGAACACGGAACTGCCAAGTGGTTTGATGTTAGGTGCGGGTTCTAAAGTGGTTGCGACGCAAAAAGTGCACACGCACGGCAATGCACAGACAACGACTAACGCATTGGACATGATGGTGGAAGGCGACGGTTTTTTCCAAGTGACATTGCCGGACGGCAACATCGGTTATACCCGTAACGGTCAGTTCACGCTCAATGGTGAAGGCACGTTAGTCACGTCGGGTTCTGGCTACCCTGTAGAGCCTGAAATTGTGATTCCAGAAGATGCGATTTCTATTACTGTCGGTACGGATGGTGAAGTGTCGGTTCGCGTCCGAGGGCAGCAAGACAACCAAGTCGTTGGTCAGCTAACCATTACAGACTTTGTTAACCCGGGTGGCCTAGAGCCAATTGGTCAGAACCTTTACTTACCAACGGGTGCCAGTGGCGATCCACAAGAGGGTGTTCCTGGTTTGGACGGTTTGGGTGAAATTCGTCAATCCATGCTGGAAGCGTCCAACGTGAATGTAACAGAAGAGTTGGTCAACATGATCGAAGCCCAGCGCGTTTACGAAATGAATTCAAAAGTGATCTCGTCAGTCGATAAGATGATGAGCTTCGTTAACCAGCAATTGTAACGATTAAGAGCAAGATTTGAGGAGCTCACGATGAAACGTATTTGCCTACTCGCTTTGATTGCTACGATGTCGGGCTGTGCCATGTTGGAACCGATTGAAACGGATGAAGTGACACAAGCAACCACTGTGGTCGACGCAGTAGAAGGCGATAAATCGAAAGAAGAGAGCAGCGGTATTGTAGATACTTTACGTGGTAGAAGTGATCCGGTTGCTGGCGACCCTGCTTGGGCTCCAATTCATCCGAAAAACAAGCCTGAGCATTACGCTGCTGCAACAGGTTCGTTGTTTAGCGCCGAGCACATTACCGATCTCTACGACGATTCTAAACCACGTGGTATTGGCGACATTATTACCGTAACACTGGATGAGACAACCAGTGCGACGAAAAGCGCAAATGCCGATTTATCGAAAACCAATGAAGCGCAAATGGACCCGCTTCAAGTGGGCGGAGAAGAGCTGCAAATTGGCGGAAAATATAATTTCTCTTATGACTTAAACAACTCCAACTCATTTGCAGGTGACTCTTCTGCAAAGCAGAGCAACAGCATCAGTGGTTACATCACTGTTGAGGTGATCGAAGTACTGGCAAACGGCAACCTCGTGATCCGCGGTGAGAAGTGGATCACGCTAAATACGGGTGATGAGTACATACGTTTAAGTGGCACTATTCGTCCGGATGATATTAATTTCGACAACACCATTGCATCAAATCGCGTTTCTAACGCAAGAATTCAGTACTCTGGCACTGGTTTGCAACAAGATATGCAAGAGCCAGGCTTCTTGGCACGATTCTTTAATGTAGCGCTATAACACGCCGTGCTGACGGCAATTTGACTGCAAGAGATAAGTAAGCATGAAAAAACTCCTTTTAGTACTGATGAGCGTTGCTCTGTTTTCTACCGTAGCCCAAGCCGCACGTATCAAAGACGTCGCGCAAGTGGCAGGTGTACGAAGCAACCAACTCGTGGGTTATGGTTTGGTTTCAGGCTTACCTGGTACGGGTGAAGCGAACCCGTTTACAGAGCAAAGTTTCGCCGCCATGCTGCAAAACTTCGGCATTCAGATGCCGCCGGGCACAAAGCCAAAAATTAAAAACGTTGCCGCAGTCATGGTTACGGCAGAATTGCCGCCTTTCTCTAAACCGGGTCAGCAAGTGGACGTGACTGTCTCTTCCATCGGAAGTGCTAAAAGTTTGCGTGGTGGTACGCTACTACAAACGTTCCTCAAAGGTCTCGACGGTCAAGTTTACGCGGTTGCTCAAGGTAACTTAGTAGTGAGCGGCTTCAGTGCTGAAGGCGCTGACGGTTCTAAAATCGTAGGTAACAATCCAACCGTTGGTCTTATCTCTAGTGGTGCGACAGTAGAGCGAGAAATTCCAAACCCATTTGGTCGTGGTGATTACATCACGTTCAACTTGCTTGAGTCAGACTTCACAACGGCTCAACGTATGGCGGATGCTGTAAACAACTTCCTTGGCCCACAAATGGCGAGCGCTGTTGACGCGACATCAGTGCGCGTGCGTGCTCCTCGTGACGTCAGCCAGCGTGTTGCGTTCTTATCGGCAATCGAAAACCTAGAGTTCGACCCAGCAGATGGTGCAGCCAAAATCATCGTTAACTCTCGCACGGGCACCATTGTAGTTGGTAAGCATGTACGTCTTAAACCAGCAGCAGTAACGCATGGCGGCATGACGGTTGCGATCAAAGAAAACCTGAATGTTAGCCAACCTAACGGCTTTTCTGGTGGGCAAACCGTAGTCGTACCAGACTCGGATATCGAAGTCAGCGAAGAGCAAGGCAAAATGTTTAAGTTCGAACCAGGCTTAACGTTGGATGATTTGGTCCGTGCCGTGAACCAAGTCGGGGCTGCGCCTTCGGACTTGATGGCAATTTTACAAGCATTGAAGCAAGCTGGTGCCATTGAAGGCCAGTTGATCATCATTTAATGGTTAGGAGGTAGGTATAATGAACAATCCTAACGACATTGGTTTTATCCATGACATCAGTTCTCTGGACACTCTGCGTCAAAAAGCAGTGAAAGAGGGAAAAGATGGCGAGCAAGAAGCATTGCATGCGGCTGCTCGTCAGTTCGAATCGATCTTCACCTCCATGATGTTGAAATCCATGCGTGAAGCCAATGAGGGCTTTGAGTCCAACATGATGAACAGCCAAAACGAGAAGTTCTACCGACAAATGTTGGATGAACAGATGGCGAGTGAATTGAGTTCGTCTGGTTCAATGGGACTGGCCGATATGATTGTTAAGCAATTAACGGCTGGGCAAGGGAACGACAAAAAAGAAACGGCTATGCGTGATGCGGCAAACAATGCTGCGGAATATCGTCGTGTTGACCCGAAAAAAGCGCGCGAGATTGAACAGCGCTTGATTGAATCTGGTCAACTATCTCGACCAAGCAATGAACCCACTCGATTCGATTCACCAGAATCCTTTGTTAACTCGATGAAGCCATACGCGGAGAAAGCTGCGAAAGCCCTAGGAGTCGAGCCATCTCTGCTACTTGCGCAAGCCGCTTTGGAAACGGGGTGGGGACAAAAGGTCGTGAAGAACGCGCGTGGCAGCAGCAACAACTTATTTAATATCAAAGCAGATCGAAGCTGGCAGGGTGACAAAGTGACGACTCAAACTTTAGAGTTCCACGATAACACGCCAGTGAAAGAGACGGCAGCGTTTCGCTCCTACTCAAGTTACGAAGACAGCTTTAATGACTTTGTACGATTTTTGAATGACAACCCACGTTACGAGACAGCATTGCAGCAACGCGGGAACTCAGAGTCGTTTATTCGCGGTATCCACAGTGCGGGTTACGCGACCGATCCGAACTACGCAGATAAAGTCCTGCAGGTGAAGGATAAAATCGAAAGTATGTAATGTCTCTGCGCCAATTTATGACGTTCTCGAAGGCTTGCCATAGTGCAAGCCTTCACTTTATCTGAATATCTACGCCTTTTTATCACTTGGCACATCTTTTGCTTTTAATGTGTCTAGGTGATCGGTTTTGCCGATTTATATTTCGTTTTTGGGGGCATGTATGGCGTCAGATCTTCTGAATGTAGGTACTCAAAGTGTGCTTACTGCTCAGAGACAATTAAACACCACTGGTCATAACATTTCTAATGTTAATACAGAGGGTTATAGCCGTCAGTCTGTTATCCAAGGCACGAATGATCCGCGCATGTTTGGTGGTTCTACCTACGGCATGGGTGTGCATGTGGAAAATGTTCGCCGCTCGTGGGATCAGTTTGCCGTGAATGAACTGAACCTGTCGTCGACCAACAATGCCAACAAAACGGATACCCAAGACAATCTTGATATGCTCTCTAGCATGTTGAGCTCCGTGGCATCGAAGAAAATTCCCGAGAACCTGAATGAGTGGTTCGATGCGGTAAAAACCATGGCAGATACCCCGAACGATTTAGGGGCACGAAAAGTGGTATTGGAAAAGGCGAAAATCTTCTCTGATACATTAAATGATTTCCACGAAACCGTGCGACTGCAATCTGATGTCACCAATAAAAAATTGGATATGGGCATTGAGCGCGTTAACCAACTTGCGTTGGAAATTCGCGATATTCATCGACTGATGATGCGCACCCCCGGTCCACATAATGACCTGATGGATCAGCATGAAAAGCTGGTTACTGAGCTGTCAGAGTACACCAAAGTTACCGTAACCCCACGCAAAAATGCCGAAGGGTTTAATGTTCATATCGGCAATGGACACACACTTGTTTCTGGCACGGAAGCAAGCCAGCTCAAAATGATCGATGGCTATCCGGATGTTCATCAAAGACGCTTAGCAATGGTGGAAGGGGATGGCATTAAAGCGATCAAGTCTGACGACATGGATGGCAAAATCGGCGCTTTGCTTGAAATGCGCGACAAACACATTCCACAACTGCAAGATGAAATGGGCCGTTTAGCGACGGGTTTCTCCTACAAAATTAATCAGCTGCAATCTCAAGGTCTGGATCTTAACGGTAAGATAGGTAAAGACGTATTTACCGACGTGAACTCTGAGCTGGTGGCAAAATCTCGAGTTTTTGCTGCGCCTGACTCTCAAGCTGATGTTGCGGTTTACATTGATGATATTTCAGCGATCAAAGGTGGTGAATATTCGCTACGTTATGATGGCGACCAGTATAGCGTGACAACACCGAAAGGTGAGCAAATGTCGTTGAACATTGATCAATCAGATTCTTCGTTTGTTCTGGATGGTATGAAAGTGCAAATCGGTGAAGGTCTTGCCGCTGGTGAGCGCGTATTATTGCGCCCAACACGAAGTGGCGCAGCCATCATCAAGATGGAAACCAATGATGCAAAAGCCATTGCCGCGCAAAGTTATGAAGCTTCAACCACTTTTGCTCAAGGTAACGCCAAGTTCAAAATTCGTGAGGCGGGGGATGTTAAAGAGTTTGAGGTCACCGTACAACCAGCCGACGAGAAACATGATAAGCCATGGTTAAAGATCACGGACAACAAAGGCAATTTGCTATCGGACAAATACTCATACCCGCTAGACAAAGATAACCCGATGATTGAAATCTCAGTGCCGAAAAGTCATCCGCTGTATAAAAATGGCGATGCGACTGTATTTGAGCTGAGCGAAGGTGCGCTGATGAATGACAAGTTCACCGCGAACTTGGTGCCTTCGGAAGGTGGTAATGGCAACTTGAGAAAAATGCAGAAGATCCAAACAGATAAGATGATGGACGGAAAATCCAGTACTTTGATCGATGTTTATCACAACCTCAATACCGAAGTCGGATTGAAATCTTCTACAGCAAACCGATTAGCCTCTGTCGCTCGCTTAGAGCATGAGGCGGCACAAGAGCGCGTTGCTTCTATCTCTGGCGTTAACCTCGATGAAGAAGCGGCCAACATGATGAAGTTTCAACAAGCGTACATGGCTTCATCACGTGTGATGCAAGCGGCGAATGATACCTTCAATACCATTTTACAACTGAGGTAAGGAGAAGAGATAAGTGCTAACCCGAATTTCTAGTTTCCATAACTATCAGTCCGTACAAAATGATCTGCGTCGTCAAGAGAATAAGGTTCACCACAACCAAGAGCAGCTTGCTTCAGGGAAAAAGTTACTGAAACCTAGTGACGACCCCCTCGCTGCGCATTACATCCAAAACATTAGTCAGCAACAAGAACAGCTACAACAATATCTTAGCTCGATAGTGTTGGTGCGTAATCGTCTAGAAAACCACGAAGTTAATATCGCCAATGCGGAGAATTTTGCCGACGAGTCGAAGCGCTTAACGATGGAGATGATTAACGGTGCGTTTTCTGCGGAAGACCGACAAGCAAAGAAGCGTGAGCTAGAAGAGATTGCGAACAACTTCCTTAACTTGGTGAACTCGCAAGATGAATCTGGTAACTACGTGTTTGCTGGCACTAAGCCAAAAAGCCAACCATTTTATCGCGATAAAGATGGTAGCGTGCAATACGCTGGGGACGATTATCAGCGCAAAATGAAAGTCTCCAGCATGCTTGAGATGCCAATGAACGATCCCGGCAGCAAGCTGTTTATGGAGATACCAAACCCATTTGGCGACTATCAGCCGAATTACGATCTACAAAACGGCTCTGAGCTGTTGCTAAACAAAGCTACTAACGTTGACGCTAAGGATGATGCGGCGTATCGCGTGACATTTGTCGATATGAATAACGGCAAATTTGGTTACCAATTAGAGCGTAACGGCAAAGTAGTGGATGCCGATGAGTTTTCTCCAGAGAAAGGGATTGAATACAAAGGCCTGAAAGTGCACGTAAAAGGCCAAATTACGCCTGGTGACAGCATTGAGATCGAAAAGCGGGCAGAGTTCAGCATTTTCGATACCTTCAAGGATGCAATGGCATGGTCAGACAAATCGGTTTCGGATACGTCGGCGACTGCTAAATTGCACCAAATGACAGAAGAATTCCACGCTGCTTTTATCCATTTGAATAAAGCGCGTACAGATGCCGGTGCTCGATTGAGTACGCTGGATATCCAAGAGCAAAATCATGAAGACTTTAATTTGTCTCTGGCAAAAGCGAAGAGCAACTTTGAGGACTTGGATTACTCCAAAGCCGTGATCGAGTTCAGTGAAAACTCGCGAGCGTTACAGGCATCGCAACAAGCATTCGGTAAGACCAAAGATCTAACGTTGTTTAACTACATCTAGTATGACACTCATACACATTGTCTGATTTTGATGCCTTATGTGCAAAGCCTTAAGCGCGATAAGTCGACGTAACCTGAGAGTCTGAGATGTCATGCGGCACGATTTTACCCAAAGCGGCAATGATACGGGAGGCAAGTCGGGCGGCAACAGGGCAGCGTTCAATACCCTTGGGCTAAGATGAGTCTGACAAACCGGAAATAGCTTAATGATAAAGCTAACTTATTGTTTATTTGATTCTTTTAAAAGTGGTTAAATAATTTACGAAAGTTGGCACACAAATTGTATTGAAAATATCAGAACAGATTTAGAGATTCTAAACCCTGCGTTTAAGGCAGATTTAGCAAGTAACTTTTACGGTCAGTGCTTATCCAAATGAGAGTAAAGCTGGCCGCTTCGCAAAAGCTTGCGAACTCAACAGGAGAGCAAAATGGCTGTAACAGTTAGTACTAACGTCTCCGCGATGACCGCGCAGCGTTACTTAAACAAAGCGACTGATGAATTAAACACGTCGATGGAGCGCTTATCTTCAGGACATAAGATTAACAGTGCAAAAGATGATGCGGCAGGTCTACAGATCTCTAACCGCTTAACTGCACAGTCTCGTGGCCTAGATGTCGCAATGCGTAACGCGAACGATGGTATCTCGATTGCACAAACCGCTGAAGGTGCGATGAATGAGGCAACCTCTGTCATGCAACGAATGCGTGACCTTGCGATTCAATCATCGAACGGTACTAACTCTCCAGCTGAGCGTCAGGCGATCAACGAAGAGTCAATGGCATTGATTGACGAGCTAAACCGTATTGCAGAAACCACTTCATTTGGTGGTCGTCGTCTATTGAACGGCTCATTCGGTGAAGCAGCATTCCAGATTGGTGCGAGCTCAGGTGAAGCCATGATCATGGGACTCACCAGCATTCGTGCGGACGATACTCGCATGGGCGGTGTGACCTTCTTATCTGAGAACGGTAAAGATAAAAACTGGAGTGTTGACCCAGCTAAATCTGACTTGAAGATCACGCTACCAGGTATGGGTGAAGACGAAGACGGCAATGTTGATGATCTAGAAATCAACATTAATGCCAAAGCGGGCGACGACATCGAAGAGCTTGCCACTTACATTAATGGTCAGTCTGATATGATTAATGCGTCTGTAAGTGAAGATGGCAAGTTGCAAGTTTTTGTCGCGCATCCAAACGTTCAGGGTGAGATTTCTATTTCTGGTGGATTAGCATCTGAGCTTGGCCTGAGTGATGAACCTATCAGAACGTCAGTACAAGATATTGATATGACCACGGTACAAGGTTCTCAAAACGCGATTTCTGTGCTGGATTCGGCACTGAAATACGTAGACTCGCAACGTGCAGACTTAGGTGCGAAGCAAAACCGTTTGAGTCACAGCATCAACAACTTGGCGAATATCCAAGAAAACGTTGACGCATCGAACAGCCGAATTAAAGATACAGATTTTGCGAAAGAAACCACGCAAATGACCAAAGCACAAATTTTGCAACAAGCAGGTACATCGATTCTTGCTCAAGCGAAACAGTTGCCAAACTCTGCAATGTCACTATTGCAGTAGTTTACTTAGCCTGTACTCAATACATTCAGACGTGGATGGGAATGCAGGCTTTTGGCAAGCAGCTTTACAATAGAATGAGCGGCTCTCTCATCTCTCACCTGCCAATCATTTTCAATGTAAAGTTGCACTCGGTATGCCGGAAATGTGTTCATTTCTCTTGATCTCCACATAGGCTCTGGCGACCAACCTAGCCCCAGTTCTCTCAAAGGAAAAGGGGCTTTTTCTTTTCTAATCTTCACGTCTATCGTCTGCGAACTTACCTTTAATTGTTTCCTTTTGCTGATTTTCTATACAATTTAGCCCTCTCGGCTCGATTTGTGGAAACTTGAGCACTTTTTCTTACTTTTCTTCAATTTTATTAGCTAAATCTCGCAATGTTATTTTTTTAAACTTTTTTCTAAAGCTTCTGAATTTGGTGTCGTTAATAGAGGTAACTTTGAGAGAACTACTTGGTTTTCCGAGACGTCGGAAACCGCTACACCGGAAAATCAATTGGAGAAATCACCATGGCAGTGAATGTAAACACTAACGTATCAGCGATGACCGCTCAGCGTTAC
>NZ_JAKKCS010000017.1:0-116242 GCF_021728075.1 Vibrio sp. D54
ACACCGCCGTAAACTTTAGCAAGAGTAGTACAGATAGCTGCAGTTAGAGTTGTTTTACCGTGGTCAACGTGGCCGATAGTACCAACGTTAACGTGCGGTTTCGTACGTTCAAATTTTTCTTTAGACACGATCGTGTTCCTTCCTAGTTATGATTCGTCGTGATCATTATTGATCGACGACGCGCCAGAAATTGTTATTTTATGCGCCAACGCCCGTTAGCGCAATATTTGGACGCCCTGATCTCGCAAAAAGTCGTAAACTTTTTGCAGTTCAATCGTCAATTAGTAACCACGCTCTGCAATAATTTTATCTGCGAAGTTTTTCGGCACTTCAGCGTACTCGTGAAACTCCATAGAGTAAGACGCACGGCCTTGAGTTGCAGAACGTAGATCAGTTGCGTAACCGAACATTTCGGATAGTGGTACTTGAGCACGGATGATCTTAAGACCAGCCACACCTTCGTCCATGCCTTCAATGATACCGCGACGACGGTTTAGGTCACCAACAACATCACCCATCCAGTCTTCCGGAGTGGTTACTTCGACATTCATCATAGGTTCTAGAATCACAGGTTGTGCTTCTAGTGCACCTTTCTTGAATGCCATCGAGCCAGCGATCTTAAACGCCATCTCGCTTGAGTCTACATCGTGGTAAGAACCATCAAATAGTGTAGCTTTAATATCTAGTACAGGGTAACCCGCTAGAACACCACTATTCATTTGCTCTTCGATACCTTTCGATACCGAGCTGATGTATTCCTTAGGAATCACACCGCCCACGATTTCGTCTACGAATACGAAACCTTCACCAGGCTCAGAAGGCTCAAGTTTGACCCAAACATGACCGTATTGACCACGACCACCTGATTGACGAACAAACTTACCTTCAACTTCCGCTTTACCACGAATGGTTTCACGGTAAGCAACCTGAGGTTTACCAACGTTACAATCAACGCTGAATTCACGCTTCATACGATCAACGATAATGTCTAGGTGAAGTTCACCCATACCTGAGATCAGAGTCTGACCTGATTCGTCGTCCGTTTCCACGCGGAATGATGGATCTTCCGCTGCTAGTTTACCTAGCGCGATAGCCATTTTCTCTTGGTCTGCCTTAGAACGAGGCTCTACAGCAATCTGAATAACTGGTTCAGGGAACTCCATGCGTTCTAGAATCACTTTGTGGTTCTGATCACACAGTGTGTCACCTGTTGTTACGTCTTTCAGACCGATAGCAGCTGCAATATCACCAGCGCGAACTTCTTTCACTTCTTCACGCTTATTCGCATGCATCTGAACGATACGACCGAAACGCTCTTTCTTCTCTTTTACTGAGTTGTAAACGGCGTCACCCGAGTTTACAACACCGGAGTAAACACGCATGAAAGTTAGCGTGCCCACGAATGGGTCAGTCGCAATCTTAAACGCTAGCGCTGAGAAAGGTTCGTTGTCGTCAGCATGACGCTCAACTTCATTTTCTCTTTCGTCGACACCTTTAATTGCAGGTACGTCAACTGGTGATGGCAAGAACTCAACTACTGCATCCAGTACCGCTTGAACACCTTTGTTCTTAAACGCACTACCACAAGTAGCCAGTACGATTTCGTTATTTAGTGTGCGAGTACGTAGAGCTTGTTTGAGCTCAGCTTCAGTCAATTCACCTTCTTCAAGGTACTTGTCCATCAGCTCTTCGCTAGCTTCAGCAGCGGATTCAACCATGTGGTTGCGCCACTCTTCAGCAAGTTCAATCATGTCAGCGGGGATGTCTTCGTAAGTAAACGAAGTGCCTTGATCGGCATCATTCCAGTTGATCATTTTCATCTTGATAAGGTCGATGACACCTCTGAACTCATCTTCCGCACCAACGTTCAGCTGGATTGGAACAGGAGTCGCACCAAGACGATTCTTAATTTGGTTCACAACGCGTAGGAAGTCTGCGCCCGCACGGTCCATCTTGTTTACAAATACCAAACGTGGAACGTGGTATTTGTCTGCTTGACGCCATACAGTTTCAGACTGAGGTTCAACACCAGATGAGCCACAGAACACAACCACAGCACCATCAAGTACACGAAGAGAACGCTCTACTTCGATAGTAAAGTCAACGTGTCCAGGGGTATCAATGATGTTTACGCGATGCTCAGGGAACTGTGCTTCCATACCACGCCAGAATGTAGTAGTCGCAGCGGATGTGATAGTGATACCACGCTCCTGCTCCTGCTCCATCCAGTCCATGGTTGCTGCACCATCGTGAACTTCGCCGATTTTGTGAGAAAGGCCAGTGTAGAACAGAATACGCTCAGTTGTGGTTGTTTTTCCTGCATCTACGTGAGCACAGATACCGATATTACGGTAGAGCTCAATAGGAGTTTTACGAGCCACGATTGTATCCTCTTACTAAGGTGTACCTTAGAGTATAGAAAAGTGCTGCGAGAGAACCTCGCAGCACAGAAGGTATTACCAACGGTAATGAGCGAACGCTTTGTTTGCGTCAGCCATGCGGTGAACGTCTTCACGTTTCTTAACCGCAGTACCTTTGTTCTCAGACGCGTCTAGCATTTCAGCAGCTAGGCGTTGAGCCATAGATTTTTCACCACGCTTGCGCGCAGCTTCAACCAACCAACGCATAGCAAGTGCGTTACGGCGAACCGGACGTACTTCTACAGGTACTTGGTAAGTTGAACCACCAACACGGCGAGATTTAACCTCTACCGCTGGGCGAACGTTTTCAAGAGCTTCTTCAAAAATAGCTAAGTGGTCTTTACCAGACTTTTCAGCCATAGCATCTAGTGCAGTGTAAACGATTTTCTCTGCAGTAGATTTTTTACCGTCAACCATTAGGATGTTAACGAATTTTGCCAGCAATTCAGATTTGAATTTTGGATCTGGAAGGATCTTACGCTGACCAATGACGCGACGACGTGGCATGGATTTATCTCCGTTGTCTTCTTCAGGTTTTATCCAAAACTTTTCAGTTTTTTCAAAAAATTAAAAATAATTTAGTGTTTGGCCTTACTTAACGGAATCCATTAAGACTTAGGACGCTTCACACCGTACTTAGAACGACCTTGTTTACGGTCATTTACGCCAGCACAGTCTAGTGCGCCGCGAACAGTGTGGTAACGCACACCTGGAAGGTCTTTAACACGACCACCACGGATTAGAACAACTGAGTGCTCTTGAAGGTTGTGACCTTCACCGCCGATGTACGATGTAACTTCGAAGCCGTTTGTCAGACGTACACGACAAACTTTACGAAGTGCTGAGTTAGGTTTTTTAGGTGTAGTAGTGTAAACACGAGTACATACACCACGTTTTTGTGGGCACGCTTCTAGTGCAGGCACGTTGCTTTTAACAACTTGCTTTGCACGTGGCTTACGTACCAACTGGTTAATAGTTGCCATTAACTAGCTCCTGATTTACTTGAAAGTAAGCTTTGTGAAAAATCTATCCCCAACTGCCAATGCAGTTAGGGACGCAAAATTCTATGCAGCAGTGAGAGGTGTGTCAAGAAATATACGGATCTTTTTTGTTCAATTAGAACAATTCATCCGTAAAGCTTTGTCGACAGCAAATCTTGTTCAATCCCAAGTTAGGGATTTATCCTGTTTTGCTGTTAGTTCAACGAAGCCTGAGTAATTCACAATCGTCAGCGATGGACTGATACGATTTGCAATACCGCGAGCTTGTGCATCGCTCTCTAACACAAATACGCTGCGGTTTTTTAGATGGGAAAATACTTTATGTTGCGAGTTAGCAGCGTACACTGCATCTTCTATAAGTAAGATGTCATCCTGTTCACTGCATAAAGGCATAGCGTCTTCTAGAGCAGAGACTGTTTTTATGATGTGTAACATAACTTCCTCAAAAAGACAGTAGCTTGCCAGCGTGTTGTAACTTATCTTTGAGCTGTTCTGAGCTTAACGCTTGGGCTTCAATGACTAAATCCGCTTGCGCCAAACCTCGCTGGGTTAACGACTCTGAACACACAAAGACTTGTTCGATGTCGTATAAATCGAAAAGCTTTAACATCGGCGCGTAATCTTTACTCAAAATATTGTTGGGGTCTTGTCCGAGTAGAAGCTGGTATACCCCATCACCCACGAAAATGACGCTGATATCTTCACAGTAAGCCGACGCGGCTAACAGTGCATCCACACCTTCACGACCAGCTGCACTGCCATGTGGCGCACTACGAAATAGATAAGTTAACTGACTCAAAACTGTACCACTCTGTCTTGGGTTAACATCGCTTCAGCTAGGCTACCTAAGCCTGCTTGTTCAAAACCATCGGCTAGATTGTTCTGAACCAAACCATGTTGATTCGCTTCTTCTTCACTTACAATCCCGCGACGCAAAGCGGCCGCGACACAAGTTTCTAGGCGAACACCATGCTCTTTAGCCAAAGACTGCCACGCCTTATTGAGATCAAATTCATCGTTGGCTGGCACACTCAAAGCAGTACCATTAGTCACACCATCTTGATAAAAGAAGACGCTCACCAACTGATGGCCTTGCTCTATCACCGCTTTGGCGAACTGATAAGCACTGCGCGCTGACTGGCTGCCATAAACGGGACCATTCACCACTAACGTGTAAGTCAGTTTACTCACCTTTCATCATCCTCGGTTTTACGTTGACGAATGTACAAGTAAACGGTGTGTTTTGAAATATTAAGGCGATCCGCGACACGGTTGATGGCATCTTTAATATCGAAGATACCTTTGTCGTACAACTCCATCACGATCTGGCGATTTTTGGTGTTGTTAGACACGGATTTATCCGCATTGATCTCTTCGATGGTGCGTTCAACAGTTTGGTCCACCAGCTCTTCTACGTCACTAGCAAAGTTGACCGAGGAAGCCGCTTCTTTCGCTTCTTGCGTCGGCATGAAAGACTGAAGGACTTGCGAGAAAGGCGCATCCAAGTTGACGTTGATACACAACAAACCAATCACGCGATTTTCGCCATTACGAATGGCGACAGTAATCGACTTCATCAACACGCCACCTTTTGCACGGGTAAAGTACGAACGTGAGAAGTTGCGCTCCGAGCCTTCGATGTCTTTTAGCATCTTAAGCGCTAAATCAGTGATTGGTGAGCCGACTTGGCGCCCCGTGTTTTCACCGTTAGCGATTTTAATTGCAGAGGTATTTAAGTCTTCTAGAGAGTGAAGAACGATTTCACAAAATGGACCTATCAGGCTGGCGATACCATCCACGACCGCCTCATAAGATCTTAAAATGATTTTGTCGTGCTCGGTAAACGGCATCACGTTAACGGATTCCATTTCGAGCAACATCTCCGCGTTTATTGTTTCTGTAGTTGTCATAAGCCTTCGAGCGAAAAATCAACAAATTGGTGTAAGTTTATCAGAAAATTTGAAAAGCAACCTAGCAAACTCACCAACTAGTGACCTAGAACAAAAAAGGCCCGTTAAACGGACCTTTTTCAATAACTTATCGCAGCTTATTGTTATTGCTCTGCGTTGTCGTTCTCAACTTTTAGCAGCTCAACTTCAAATACTAGCGTTGAGTTAGCAGGAATGCTTGGTGTGTCTTGGTCACCGTATGCTAGCTCTGGCGGGATAACGAATTTGAATTTAGAACCCACAGGCATTAGCTGAACACCCTCTGTCCAACCTGGGATTACACGGTTAAGTGGGAACGTTGCAGGTTCACCACGATCGTATGAGCTGTCGAACTGAGTACCGTCGATCAGAGTACCTTTGTAGTGTACTTGAACCGTATCAGTGTCTTTTGGCTTCTCACCTTCAGCTGGTGTCATTACTTGGTATAGAAGACCTGTATCTGTCTTCACTACGCCTTCTTGCTTCTCAAACTCAGCACGGAAATCATCGCCAGCTTTTTTCGCTTCAGCTGCTTTCTCAGCCGCTTGTGCTTGCATCTTTTCTGCAACACGCTTGTCTAGAGATTCTAGTGCTGCACGTGTTTCTTCTTCATTCAATTCAGCATTGCCTTTGAAGACGTCTTCGATACCTTTTAGTACCAAATCTTTGTTAAGATTAATGCCGATTTCGCTTGGCTTGTCGATGCTTGTGCTTAGGTAGTTAGCAAATGAAACACCGATTGCGTATGCCGCTTTGTCGTCGTCGGTTTTAAAGTGAACCGCTTTACCGGTTTCTGCTTGAACTTGTTCTGCTTGAGGTGCGGTTTCTGTTTTAGTTTCTTCTTTCTGACAACCTACCGCTAGCATAACTGTTGCAGCAAGTAGCGACACTTTTAAAACTGATTTCATTAAATTCTCCCAATAATGGCTCTGCCATTGGTTGTTGTGCACAAATCTTCTATGAGACTAGTGAAGACAATCGTTATACCAATATACTAGCTATATGTCTTAAGACACAAACCGGATTATTAGATGTGATGCAAAGAATTTTTCATTTATTCCTATATTTAATTGTCATCACCACGTTAAATGGTTGCTTTTTCGCCGAGCGTGAAGTGCAGCGTTGGCCGATAGAACCTCAAGGTGCGACGAGCTTCGCACTTAGCAGAGATGGACGGTTTGCTCTGCTCTATTCTCAACAACGTCATTTGATGTTGTGGGACCTAGAGCAAAATGAACAACTAGCCAACCTGGGTGAACTCGATGCCGATGCCAATGTGGTTTCCCATATCCGCATATCTGACAATGGTCGCTACGCAATTACAGCAAGCCAAATGAACTTCGCAGTTTGGGACCTAGGCTGGACGCAATCCGAAGGCCTTTGGTCTATCTCTGATGCGCTCATTCGCGACGTTGATATCACCAGTAATGGTGAACAAGTTCTGCTTGGGTTATCCAACGGTAAAGCAATTTATGTCAACTTAGTCACCGGGCGTCGCATGGAGTTCCTTGCACATCGTGAAAAAGTCAATTCCGTGGCCATTTCTCCTAATGGGCGCTTCGCCCTAACCGGAGGTAATGACTATAAAGCGTATCTGTGGGACACCGAAACCGGACAAGTACTACGAACCTTCGAACATGAACAACGAATTGTTCGCGTGGCCCTGCAAAGAGATGGAAAATTAGCAATGACATCTGATGGCGGAAACCAAGCGATTGTTTGGAATTTAAAAACTGGACAAGAAGTCACACAGTTGAGCAGTTGGTCGCGCCAATTAATTTTCTCTACCGCACGATTTTCTGACGACGGGACTCAACTAGTCACAGGAAGCCCTTCTGGCCGTGTGTCGATATGGGATACTCAAACCGGAAAACGAATGAGTGGATTTGAAGTGGAGCCCAAAAAAGACACTCGCCCTCCCCGTGCGGTCGTGTATGATGCAGCCTTTGATTCAAAACAACGCGTAATTACTGCTACTTCAGCAGGTATTGCCCAAGCTTGGCAGTTAGAGAACGGATCATGACAGAAAAAATCATTCAGCAATTGGAAGCACGCATTAATGACTTAGAATGTCAGCTTGCGTTCCAAGAACAGACTATTGAAGATCTGAACGGCGCTTTATCGCAGCAACAACTGCAAATTACCAAGATGCTCGATCAGATGAAATATGTGGTAGGTAAAGTAAAAAATATGGACTCGTCGAATTTAGCCGATCCGTCAGAAGAAACCCCACCACCGCATTATTAAAATGCAGGCTCAAATAGCATAAAGCCCAGAACATGTTCTGGGCTTTGTTGTATTAATTACTTAAGAAGGTACTCAAGAGGAAGCTATTCGTCGGCGTAGATTTTAACGCTCAGCTCGCCTTGCGTATTAATGCCTGCTCGGTACATGCCAGAACTGTTCATCGCAAAGTGCATCTCACCTTTAGCATCAATGGCAATCAAACCGCCCTCTCCGCCCATCTGTTTGAGATCACCCTGGATAATGTGTTCACAAGCCGTATGAATATCTTCTTGTAAGTAACGCATACGTGCTGCAACGTCTTCCGCAACACGTTTACGAATAAAGAACTCGCCGACACCCGTAGTGGAAACTGCCACGACGCCATTTTCGGCCACCGTACCACAACCAATAAGAGCCGAATCTCCGACTCGGTTGTATTTCTTATTCGTCACGCCACCCGTACTGGTGGCAGCGGCTAAGTTGCCTTGTTGATCTAACGCTACCGCACCAACCGTACCGTGCTTACGGTCATCTGGGTAACGAGATTCCGACAAAGCAAACAGTCCTTTCTCACGCATAGACAGCAACTGCTCATAACGGCGATCAGTAAAGAAGTAATCTTGCTCGGTATACTCATGGCCTTGCTCAAAAGCAAACTTCTCTGCGCCCTCACCCACCAACAGCACATGATTGCTGTTTCGCATCACGTCACGAGCGAGCTCAATTGGGTTTCTGATATGACGAACACCGGCAACAGCACCTGCCGCTTGGTTTCTACCATCCATTACAGAAGCGTCCATTTCAACCATTTCGTTGTTGGTCAGCACTGAGCCTTTACCCGCATTAAAGTTAGGAGAGTCTTCCAATACTTTCACTGCCGCTACGACTGCATCTAAGGCTTCACCGCCCGTGTCTAGAATTTGATGTCCCGCTTTTACCGCAGCTTCTAAATCCGCCAAGATGGATTGTTGCAGCTCATCGCTCATCTGTTCACGCAAGATGGTGCCTGCACCGCCATGAATGGCAATCGAGAAAGGTTTCGTCATCGCTTTGTCCAACTGTTATTCCTTGTATGGTTGGCACTACACCTTAGATAAACAAAAAGCGCAAGTTGAAACTCAACTTGCGCTTTTCAAAGCTTTGCTAGATAAGATTATCTAGTGAAGGCGCTTATGATTAGTGAGAACCACAGCTACCGCCGCCACAGCAGCCGCCTTCTTCTTCGTGATCGTGGTCATGATCGTGACCACCACAACAGCCACCACCTTGGTGGATGTGACCGTGTTCGATCTCTTCTGCTGTTGCTTCACGTGTAGACATAACTTCTACTTCGAAAGTTAGTGTTTGACCAGCTAACATATGGTTACCGTCAACAACCACTTCGTTGCCGTCAACTTCTGTTACTTCAACAGGGATTGGACCTTGGTCAGTGTCAGCTAGGAAGCGCATGCCCACTTCGATTTGCTCAACGCCTTGGAACACGTCCGCAGGAACGCGCTGTACTAGCGCATCGTTGTGCTCACCGTAAGCTTCTTCAGGAGCTACCGTTACTGAGAACTTGTCGCCAGCCACTTTACCTTCAAGTTCTTTTTCAAGACCTGTGATTAGGTTGTTGTGACCGTGAAGGTAATCTAGGGGTGCTTCTGCTGTTGATTGATCAACAACGACACCGTCTTCCATCATTACTTTGTATGCAAGGCTTGCAACAACGTTCTTTTCAATTTTCATACTAACTCCAGGGAGATTAATTGACTTAACCTGAATGGGGTTAAGTACTGAGATATCTGGGTGTATTATGGGGATCAATTATCGAAGTTCAATTACTCCGGCTTAAAAATTCCGATCATTTCCTGATCTGAGTGTTTATTTTTCTCTACAGATTGTGGTTTACGCTGCTCTGTAAACTCACACTCGACACACTCAACTAATTCGATGTTATTTTCAATCCACCAGCGCAGGGTATCTTGCTGGCTGCAATTTGGGCAGCTAGCGCCGGCAATAAAACGTTTCTTGATTTTCACGCTATTTCCTTAGCTTGAGTCTTGGCTCAAGTACTACTTCCAATGATTAGGTGACTGATGGTCGCTCTCCATTTCACGACCAAATATTTCTTCTAGCTCTTTGCGGGCCTCTTTCGCCCTTTGAGCTAATTTCTTATCTTCATTGTGTTGAGGCAATAAGTCCTTAAGCATAGCATTATCCAACTTGCGAAAATGTGCTTCTGCCCGCTTTGCTTGATAAGGATGCATACCCAGTTCTACGAGCGCTTGGCGACCGAGATCTAGCGCCCCTAAAAATGTTTCACGAGAGTAATTCTCTACACCATGACTCATTAACTGGTAAGCCTCGACACGGCTTCTTGCTCTAGCTAACAACTTAAGTTTCGGGAAGTGCACGCGACAAATGTCCACGATGGCCATCACCTCATCAGGTGAATCAGTACAAATAACCAATGCTTCCGCTTTATCAGCGCCAGCTGCCCTCAATAGGTCAATTTGTGTAGCATCGCCATAAAACACTTTGTAACCATACTTACGTAATAGGTGGATTTGGCTGGCATCACTTTCTAATACTGTCACTTTGATTTTATTGGCATACATTAAACGTCCGACGATCTGACCGAAACGTCCAAAGCCTGCAATGATAACGCGTGGTCGGCGATCCACGACTTTCGTGGTCATGCCCTCTTCTTCTTGATTCAGGGTATGAGCAAACCACTTCTTTTGTCCCATCAGCAAAAGAGGAGTCGTCACCATGGATAGACTGACCACCACCAACAGAAACGCCACTTGCTCTTTGGACAAAATGCCCTCTTGGTTCGCCGCGGTAAATATGACAAAGGCAAACTCACCGCCTTGGCTCAAAATTGCAGCCATACGGCTTCTCGCTTTGGCTCCGACACGGGCAGCTCTCGCCAATGCATACAAAACCAAACCCTTAACCACGACCAAAGCCACCACCGCACCGAGAATCTCTAAAGGGTGTAATGCCAATAACCCCAAGTTTACCGCCATGCCCACCGCAATAAAGAATAACCCCAACAACAGACCTTTAAATGGCTCGATAGCGATTTCCAGCTCATGGCGATACTCACTCTCTGCCAGCAAAACGCCTGCTAAAAAAGTCCCCAATGCCATCGAAAGGCCGAGCTTTTGCATCACGACCGAAATGCCAAGCACGACTAAAAGTGCAGCAACGGTAAAGAGCTCACGAACACCGCTCATCACGACAAAACGAAATAGCGGACGTAGTAAAAAGTGACCTCCAATCAACAGTGCTACCACACTGCCTAAAATAGTGAAGACATCCAACCAACTTCCACCACTATGCCCGCCTGCTAGCAAGGGCAACATCGCCAGCATCGGGATCACTGCAATATCTTGAAAGAGCAGCACCGCAAAACCAGATTGCCCCGTTTCGGTACCATTAAGCCCTTGCTCTTCAATGACTTTAAGCGCAATCGCCGTCGAGGACAGCGCCAACCCCATCCCGATCACCAAACTTACTTGCATGCTTACGCCAAACATACTGACGACACTACCAATCACGGTGGTCGTGACCACAACCTGCGCACCGCCTAAACCTAAAATCGGCCCTCGCATCTGCCACAATTTTTTAGGGTTTAATTCCAACCCTATCAAAAACAGTAACAACACAACCCCAAGCTCGGCAAAATGCAAAATGGCATCAACGTCGCTAATTAAGCCAAGCCCCCATGGGCCAATCAACACACCAGCGAGTAAATAACCTAAAACCGAGCCAAGCCCAAGGCGCTGAGCAATCGGCACCGCAATAACCGCAGCCGAAAGAAAGACCACACTGCTTTGAAGAAACTCACTAGTGATCGCCATACTGACCTCCTCGATCTGCCGCTTGCCAGTTTTCAAGTGGGTTACTCAGCCATCCACGGTATAACTCGGCATGTTCGTAGCGTTCAATATCTGAAACATTTCTTGACCAATACAACACCAGTGGTTCAATCCAGTGCATCTGGCATAGGGCTGCCGTCAGTTCAAACGGTTGCAAGATTTGCTCAAGTGGGTATTTGTTGTACCCCTTCGCGCTGAAGGCTTCTTCTTTACCACCTGTTGTAATGACACTACGCCAGTATTTTCCTTCTAGCGCCGCACCTCCGCCAAACGCAAAGCCTTTACCTAACACTCGGTCTAGCCACTCTTTTAATAGGGCTGGACATGAATACATATAAAGTGGGTGATGAAATACGATCACGTCATGAGCGAGCAACAACTCATGTTCGTAATTCACATCAATAAAGAAATCGGGGTAAACACCGTAAAGATCGTGCACAGTGACGTGATCAAGCGACTGAGCTTTTTTTATCATCACTTGATTGGCAATCGAGTTATGTGGCTCTGGATGAGCATAAATGACCAGAACTTTTGGGAGAATAGACGGTGCAACAGCCAAATGGTCGTCCTTGTGGTTATTTTTATCCGTTATCAAATTGTTATACTTTTTTGTACAGCATAATGCAATTAAAGCGAATCAATCGACTTTTCCGGCCAATACCCCTACTATTCACCGCTAGATATATACCCAAGTGGCTTTAAAAACGATTGAAACCACTTCGCTATGTAACCAAGCAACGCGCACTGCGCAAAGTGAATGAAAACTTTATGATTACCTTCTCTGATATTCAGTTACTGCGTGGCGGTAAACCTCTTTTAGACCAAGCTTCTGCGACTATTCACCCTGGCGATAAAGTCGGTCTTGTGGGCAAAAACGGCTGCGGTAAATCAACGCTGTTTGCCCTACTGAAAGATGAACTGTCAATTGATGCTGGCTCATTTAGCCAACCTCAACACTGGGAGTTGGCCTGGGTCGCACAGGAAACGCCTGCGCTAGAGCGCACTGCACTGGAATACGTCATTGATGGTGATCGCGAGTACCGCGCTCTCGAAAAGCAGTTAGCTGAAGCAGAAACACAAGACAACGGAACCCTAGTTGCCGAGATACACGGTAAAATTGAAACCATTGGTGGTTACAGCATTCGCGCTCGCGCGGCAGAATTGCTCGACGGTTTAGGTTTCAGCCAAGAGCAAATGAGTTGGAGTTTGACTCAATTCTCAGGTGGTTGGCGTATGCGCCTTAACTTAGCCCAGGCGCTATTGTGCCGTTCTGACTTATTGCTACTCGATGAGCCAACCAACCACTTGGACTTAGACGCAGTGATGTGGTTAGAGCGTTGGCTACAAAACTACCCAGGCACACTGATCCTGATCTCGCATGACCGTGACTTCTTGGATCCGATCGTTGGTCGCATCATTCACATCGAGAATCAGCAGCTGAACGAATACACGGGTAACTACTCGTCATTCGAAAACCAACGTGCGCAAAAAATGGTGTTACAACAAGCGATGTTTGAAAAGCAACAGAAGCAGATGTCGCACATGCAAAGCTACATCGACCGCTTCCGTTATAAAGCATCAAAAGCACGCCAAGCCCAAAGCCGTATCAAAGCTTTGGAGCGCATGGAAAAAGTACTGCCAGCTCAATTCGATAACCCATTTAGCTTCCAATTCCGTGAGCCAGCTGCGCTGCCAAACCCAATCATGATGATGGATGAAGTATCTGCAGGTTACGGTGACAACCTCATCTTAGAGAAGATCCGCTTGAACTTGGTTCCTGGCAGTCGTATTGGTCTACTCGGCCGTAATGGTGCGGGTAAATCGACCTTAATCAAGCTGCTCTCTGGTGAACTTAACGCGCAAGGTGGTGACCTAACTTACTCACAAGGCGTGAAAATTGGTTACTTCGCTCAGCACCAGTTAGAAACGCTTCATCCTGAAGAAACGCCGCTGCAACACATGATGCAAATCGCACCCGATCAAACCGAACAGCAGCTACGTGATTACCTAGGTAGCTTTGGCTTCCAAGGTGACAAAGCACTAGAAAAAGTTGCGCCGTTTTCTGGTGGCGAAAAAGCCCGTTTGGTATTGGCTTTAATTGTGTGGCAAAAACCAAACCTGTTGCTACTTGATGAACCGACCAACCACTTAGACTTGGACATGCGCCAAGCACTTACGATGGCACTGCAAACATTCGAAGGTGCGATGGTGATTGTTTCGCACGACCGCTATTTACTGCGCGCTACGACCGATGACTTGTATTTAGTGCATGATAGACAAGTTGCTCCGTTCGACGGTGACTTAAATGACTATTACAAGTGGTTAACCGAACAACAAAGAGCGGAACGCAAAGAAGCACAAGCCGCACAGCCAGCCAAAGATAGCACCAACAGCGCGGCAGCGAAAAAAGAGCAAAAACGTCGCGATGCAGAGTTTCGAAAACAGACAGCGCCAATTCGCAAAACGCTGACACAACTAGAAAATAAAATAGATAAGTTAGGTGCTGCACTGGCCGAAGCTGAAGAACAATTGGCGGACAACTCACTGTATGCGGCCGAAAATAAAGCTAAACTTAACCAAGTGCTGGCACTTCAAGCTTCTAGTAAGGCTGAGCTCGAAGAAATTGAAATGGAATGGATGTCTGCTCAAGAAACGTTGGAGCAGATGGAGCTAGAGTTTAACCAATGAGTAATCAACACGCTGAATACACACTCACCCTAGAACACCTTTGGCAGTTTAGTCTGCAGTTTTATGGTGTGCGAGAAGTGAAAGAGGCGTGCTTATCATTGCAAAACAACTACCACGGTAACGTGAACCTACTCCTGCTGCTCAGATGGCTCGATGAGCAGCAACTCATTTTCCAAGAAAAAGACTGGCCCTTGGTGCAAGACTGTCTAGGTAGAAGCGAAACTTTACTTCACTCCTTTCGCGACCTTCGTCGCCACCTTAAGTCTCAAGTCAATGACGCTTTGTATCGTGAGACCTTGCAGTTTGAGCTGCAACTAGAAAAGCAGCAACAAGCGGATTTGGTGGACTGCATTAACTCACTTGCACTACTCAAAAATGATGGTGACCCACTGACGTTGAGATACTGTCGTCAACTCGGTGGGGAGCATTTGCAGCAAGCCTTTGCTATTCCGGTGCCAAACATTCAACCACCAAAACGCCCATAAATCTGTAGAATACCTATAATCTTTATAAAGGATTATATTAATAAGTTCTTCAACGGACACCGAAGGACCGCATAAGAGCAGTTAGGTATGACACAATTTTTCGCAGCCGCCGGGATCAAAAACCCGCATCTCCAAACGCTTTTGCCGCGTTTTATTCGCAAAAAAGCGTTATTTACGCCGATTTGGCAAACCCTCGATACATCCGATGGCGACTTTCTCGATCTCGCGTGGAGCGAGGACCCAACCCAAGAGCCTGCACAAAAAAAGCCGATTTTTGTTTTATTTCATGGGTTAGAGGGGTGCTTCTATAGCCCTTATGCCAATGGGTTAATGAATGCATTTGCTCAATCTGGATGGCTGTCGGTGATGATGCATTTTCGTGGCTGCAGCGGTAAACCAAACAAAAAAGCACGAGCTTACCACTCGGGTGAAGTGACGGATGCTCGTTACTTCCTAGAGCACCTTGAACAACGTTTTCCTGATAATCCCAAAGTTGCAGTTGGTATTTCTCTTGGCGGTAACATGTTGGCGAATTATTTAGCCCAATATAAAGACCACCCTATTTTGAATGCAGCGACTATTATCTCAGCGCCTTTAGACCTAGCTGCGTGTGCAAACCGTATTGAACAAGGCTTTTCGAAAGTGTATCGCCGTTATCTGCTTTCTTCACTGAAACGTAACGCGTTACAAAAGCATCATCTACTGCATGGTGAGCTTGCGCTGTCCTACAACTCAATAAAACGTGTCACACGGCTGTATGAATTCGATGATTTGATCACCGCACCATTGCATGGCTTTAAAGACGCACAAGATTATTACGACCAATGCTCTGGCTTAAGTAAATTACAACAGATCACGCTACCCACACTGATCATCCATGCCAAAGACGATCCGTTCATGACCGATGATGTGATACCGAAGTTTGTTCTGCCAGATAACATTGATTACCGTCTCTTTGAGCACGGTGGCCATGTTGGCTTCCTGACAGGAACGGCGTTAAAACCTAAGTTTTGGTTGGAGGAAGCGCTGCCCGCATATTACGAAAGTATCGCCGCAGATTACCTTTCTGCTGTATCCAAGCAACGAACGCAGTAAACTAGCCGCTCATCATAAAAGTTAGAGGTATTTATGATCATTCCATGGCAAGACATTGCGCCGGAAACATTGGAAAACTTAATTCGTGAATTCGTCTTACGCGAAGGAACGGATTACGGAACCGTCGAGGTTTCTTTGCATGACAAAATTGATCAAGTTAAAGCTCAATTGGAAAAAGGTGAAGCGGTTATCGTGTTCTCTGAGCTACACGAAACCGTCGATATTCAGCATAAAACAAAATTTTAGACCCTTCACATTTTACCGTATCCCACTCGATGACAAGGTATTGTTACGTGCTATAGTGGGATATCGACCGTGCAGTAGTAACTCTACTGCACATTACAGGTAAGTAATTTTCGACAAGGTTTGTCATGTCAGCTAAACACCCAATTATTGCGGTTACTGGTTCGTCCGGTGCCGGCACGACCACTACATCTGAAGCCTTCCGTAAAATGTTCAATATGATGAACGTTAAACCCGCATGGGTTGAAGGCGATAGCTTCCATCGCTTTACTCGCCCAGAAATGGACATCGAAATTCGCAAAGCCCGCGAGCAAGGTCGACACATTAGCTACTTTGGCCCACAAGCTAATGACTTCCCGGGATTAGAAGAGTTTTTCCGTAAGTTCGGGCATGATGGTACTGGCAGCGTGCGCCGTTATCTGCACACGTTTGACGAAGCGGTTCCCTACAATCAAATGCCAGGCACGTTTACACCGTGGCAAGACTTACCCGAAAACAGCGACGTGCTGTTTTATGAAGGGTTACATGGTGGCGTGGTCGATGGCGATGTTAATGTTGCTCAACATGTGGATTTCTTAATTGGCATGGTGCCGATTGTGAACTTAGAGTGGATCCAAAAATTCGTACGTGACACTCGCGATCGCGGCCATTCGCGTGAAGCGGTAATGGACTCAATCGTGCGATCCATGGACGATTACCTCAACTATATCACTCCGCAGTTTTCTCGTACTCACATCAACTTCCAGCGCGTCCCAACGGTCGATACTTCCAACCCACTTAATGCAAAAGGCATCCCTAGTTTGGATGAGAGTTTTGTGGTGATTCGCCTACGCGGTATCAAGAATGTCGACTTCCCATATCTGCTGGCCATGATTGATGGCTCATTCATGTCACGCCACAACACGATTGTCGTACCCGGCGGTAAGATGAGCTTTGCAATGGAGCTCATAGTTCGGCCTATCCTACAACAGCTCATCGAAACAGGGAAAATTGGCTAAAAACCTGCCTGCGAAGATGTTTACTTTTCATACCGTGATCATGTGCACAGTTTTGCTTACAAAATCTCAATCATGGCACGATTAAAATCAAGAAATCGTTTTCGAAAAAGGATACTATTTCTTACCGAAACACAAGAGAGCTTGCAGCATATAAAAAGTGCTCTTATTCTAGTAGGCCTAATTCAGGCTTAGCTAAAATATGGATAGCGCAAGCGTACCCTGCAGAGGAAGTGAGATATTATGGTTCTAGGTAAACCTCAAACCGACCCAACATTAGAGTGGTTTCTTTCACACTGTCATATTCATAAGTACCCTTCAAAGAGCACGCTAATTCACGCGGGCGAAAAGGCAGAAACTTTGTACTACATCGTTAAAGGTTCTGTTGCGGTTCTTATCAAAGACGAAGAAGGTAAGGAGATGATCCTTTCTTACCTAAACCAAGGAGACTTTATTGGTGAACTTGGTCTATTCGAGGAAGACCAAGAGCGCACAGCTTGGGTTCGTGCTAAATCTCCTTGTGAAGTTGCTGAAATTTCTTTCAAGAAGTTCCGTCAGCTTATCCAAGTAAACCCAGACATCCTAATGCGTCTTTCTGCGCAGATGGCTCGTCGTCTTCAAGTAACTAGCCAAAAAGTGGGTGACCTGGCGTTCCTAGACGTAACTGGTCGTATCGCTCAGACGCTTCTGAACCTTGCAAAACAACCAGACGCAATGACTCACCCAGACGGCATGCAAATCAAGATCACTCGTCAAGAAATCGGTCAAATTGTTGGCTGTTCTCGTGAGACAGTAGGTCGTATCTTGAAGATGCTAGAAGAGCAGAACCTAATCTCTGCTCACGGTAAAACCATCGTGGTTTACGGTACTCGTTAATCTCGGACTAGAGTGACACGAACAAAATTATAAAAGCCACCAATGGCAACATTGGTGGCTTTTTATTTACTCATGACCAAATGAGATAGGGTGCAGCGAACACTAATGAGTAAGCTTAACAGGTTAACCCTAAAACTTAGCCATTCGTACTTTCAAAGATTTTGTCAGCTGAAGCGGCCACGAAACCTGGGTACAAATCACCATTTTCCATCGGATAGCGCTTAGCAAATTCATAAAACCCGCCGGGGATAATTTCAGTGCCTTCGCTAAAACGAACCGCTACTTTATCTGCCATGGTCGATGACTGCTCTAGCAACACCTCAGGAGTGCCCTTCACTTCACCACCATTTTCATTAATGGTAAACCCAGCGGTACGCAGATGATCGTTTACCTGCTTCACTTCTTCATATTCATTGAGCTGGTTAACGCTCACCGTGAAGTGGTTTGCTCCGTAACCATGCGCCGCAAGCCAAGATGCGTACTCACTTTCTTTAGCCAACGTTTGGTAATCAGCAAAGCTTAAATCCCACAAGCGTCCACCATGTAAGAATGCGCTATCGTTCAGCTTGTCAGCATCGACTTGTGCCACCAAATTTTTCACAATCTCTTGTAGCTCAGACGAGCACTCTTCAACTTTTAGCTCACTAATAAATACTTTAGGTTGCTTCGGATCTGGGTGCTCATAGTGCTTAGCAACCAGCTTTTTGCTTTCGAAAACGTAATCACCACACGCCTTGTAACCAATAGCTACAAATGGCTTAGCTAGAGTTTCAATACCAAGAGGCGCGATATTGAAGGTACGTAAAGCTATATGATCATTAATCAGAGGCTCATCTTCTTGAAGCAGCTGATGCACTTTAGCAGCCGAAGGGCAAAGACGTTGAATGTAATCTTGCCATAGCGATTCAAATAACACATCGGGCGTCATAACGACTCCTTGTTACGAGATGTAGAGTTTAAAGGTAAGCGGAAGTTGGCTGCTCGTTCACAACAAAAGTTGTCCAGAATAATGAACGAGCAACCATCAACCTGTGACGGTAAATGCCAGTCAGTCAACACGCTTTTCCGAGTCTTTGCTCACTTTTCGTGTTCTGCCAACGATCACTACAACCCATACCTAAATGATGCGCCGGCAAGGTGAGCCGCAATGCATAGTTGCGACTCTATTATTAAAACTTATAGCGCTACACCTGGACTCAATGTTGCAGGCAAGACAGTCTCTTGACCTTCCATTGATGCCATTGGGTACGCACAGTAATCTGCTGCGTAGTAAGCGCTTGGGCGCAAGTTACCCGACGCCCCCGGACCACCAAATGGCGCATCACCACTTGCACCAGTGAGCTGGCGGTTACGGTTCACGATACCTGCACGAATGTGGTCAACGAAGTATTCCCATTCTTGGTCGTCGGTTGAGACCAAACCAGCAGATAAGCCAAAGCGCGTATCGTTTGCTAGCGCCACGGCTTTGTCTAACCCTTCGTAACGCACCACTTGCAGAAGTGGGCCGAAGTATTCTTCATCTGGTAACTCAGCAATGTTCGTTACATCAATGATGCCAGGAGAAACAAACGCCGCCTCTCCTGCTTTCGCTTCAATCAAGCTTTCACCGCCAAGAGACTGTAGATTAGCTTGTGCATCAAGAATAAACTTGGCTGCCGCGACCGAAATTTGCGGTCCCATAAATGGCGCAGGTTCTGCAAATGGTTGGTCTACGCGAATATTGCGTGTCGCTTCAACGAGCTTGGTGATAAGCGCATCGCCTTTTTCACCCAATGGCACATACAAACGACGAGCACACGTACAACGCTGCCCAGCACTGATAAACGCTGACTGGATGATGGTGTAAACCGTGGCATCCAAATCACCATATTTATCAGAGATCACCATCGGGTTATTACCACCCATTTCTAGTGCGAGCATCTTGCCCGGTTGACCCGCAAATTGACGGTGTAATAGATGCCCCGTATTCGCGCTACCCGTAAACAGTACGCCATCAATGCCTTTAGCGTCAGCGAGGGCGATACCAGTTTCTTTCGCGCCTTGAACAAGGTTAATCACGCCTTTCGGCAGACCGGCTTCTTCCCATAGCTTCATTGCCAATTCACCCGTCCATGGCGTTTGCTCAGACGGTTTGAAGACTACCGTGTTACCAGCCAGTAGCGCTGGCACAATGTGACCATTTGGTAGGTGGCCTGGGAAGTTGTAAGGACCAAACACCGCCATCACGCCCAATGGGCGGTGGCGCAATACGATTTGGTTGCCTGCAGCTTCACGGCTCGCCTCACCAGTGCGGTCATGATAAGCGCGAATCGAAATGGCAATTTTACCTGCCATTGCCGCTGCTTCAGTGCGCGTTTCCCAAATTGGCTTACCGGTTTCTTTGGCAATGACTTCGGCGATTTTTTCGCTGTTCTCTTTTACTTTCTCCGCAAAAGCCAACACGATTGCCTCACGCTCTGAAAATGGGCGCTTTTTCCAGTAAATAAACGCTTCACGCGCTGCAGATACCGCCTGGTTCACCTGCTCTGCCGTTGCACCTTTGCCTTGCCAGATCACTTCTTGGTTGTACGGCGACAGAGACGTAAATGCTTCACCCTGACCTTGTACCCATTCACCTGCAATCCAATGTGTCATTGTTTCTATCCTTAAATTCTGTCGTCTGTTACTGCGGAAGAAGGCGAACGAAATCCCCTTCTTCAACCGAAAGTGCATCCGCAACGTCTGGTGCAATCATCACGCTTTGTGTTTCTGCGTCATACGCCGCTTTAGTGACTGTCGCACGGAAGTTCTCGAAAGATGAATTACACATCAAGAAGTCTTGTGTGCTGGAATGTTCAGAGATTTTGACTTGCGCGCGGAATGAATGACGTACCGACTCAATATTACGCAGATCACACTCAACCGTTGGGCCACCATCGAAGATGTCGACGTAGCCTCGGTTGGTAAAACCTTCACGCTCAAGCAGCTTCAGCGCTGGACGCGTGTTGTCATGTACTTGACCAATCACGGCTTGCGCTTCTGGGCTGAGCAGGTTGATGTAAATAGGCAGTTTCGGCATCAAGTCGGCGATAAAGCCTTTCTTGCCGATACCTGTCAGGTAATCTGCAAGCGTGAAATCGATAGAGAAGAAATGCTCTTGAAGCCATTGCCAGAATGGTGAATTACCCTCGTCGTCTGAAACGCCACGCATCTCCGCAAAGATCGTTTCAGAGAAGCGCTCTGGGTGCTCTGCCATCATTAGGAAACGACACTTCGACATTAGACGACCATTCAGACCTTGGCGGAATTTCTCACGCAAGAACAAGGTACAAATTTCGCTGTTACCCGTGTAGTTATTACCAAACGTCAGCAGTTTAACGACGTTGTTAACGCCAAGCTTTGGCGACGAGTGCACAACTTTACTAATGTGATATGAGTAAAATGGGACATCCCAGCCGATAGATGCTTCGATTCCGGTGGTACCCGCAACCTCACCCGTTTCAGAGTCAAAGCCAACCATCAGGTAGCCTTCATCGCCTGGTTCTGCCACATCTGGCTTACCAAAGCTGTACTCTGAATGTTTGATTCGATTGGTTAACAGTTCTTCGTTAACCGGTAGAGATGTAAATCCGTGACCAGACTCCACCGCACAAGTGTGCAGTGCGTCGTAATCCGACATCGCGATAGGGCGAACTACTAGCATCAATACTCCCTCCAGATGCAAGAAGATCCTAACTATATTGTAGGAACAATTCCCCCATCAGAGATCCTTGACGGGGGTGTCTGCGTTGACGTTTAAACTGATATCGCGCTTAAACTAAAGTCGCGATCGCTTTATCCAGTTTCGCCAAGCCTTCTTCAATTTCTTGTTGTGTGATAACGAGTGATGGTGTGAAACGTACGACATTGGCACCCGCAACCAATACCATGAGACCTTGTTTACCTGCAGCAACCAGCACGTCACGCGCACGGCCTTGCCATTCTTCATTTAGTGCAGCGCCAAGTAATAGGCCTTGACCGCGCACTTCTGAGAAGATGTTGTACTTCGCGTTGATCTTCTCTAGACCTTCACGGAACATTGCTTCGCGTTCTAGCACACCAGCCAACACCTCTGGCTTAGTGACTTCATTTACAACCGCTTCTGCAACCGCACACGCTAGTGGGTTACCGCCATATGTAGAACCGTGAGTGCCCACTTTCATGTGCTCTGCCAATTTTGCTGTCGTTAGCATTGCACCGATCGGGAAACCGCCACCAAGTGATTTCGCAGTACTTAGAATATCTGGCGTGATACCTAAACCTTGGTAAGCGTAGAAGTTACCTGTACGGCCATTACCAGTTTGCACTTCATCGAAGATCAGTAAGGCGTTGTGTTTGTCACACAGCTCGCGAACCGCTTGAGCGAACTCAGGCGTTGGTGGCACGATGCCGCCTTCACCTTGTAGTGGCTCCATCATGACCGCACAAGTACGATCAGACATGTGCGCTTGTAAAGCTTCGATATCGTTGTAAGGAAGGTGTGTCACGTCGCCTGGCTTAGGACCGAAACCGTCAGAGTATGCCGCTTGGCCACCAACCGTTACGGTAAAGAATGTACGACCATGGAAACCTTGTTTGAATGCAATGATTTCAGATTTCTCAGTGCCATGAACGTCTGCTGCATAACGACGTGCCAGCTTCAAAGCGGCTTCGTTTGCTTCTGCGCCAGAGTTAGCAAAGAACACACGCTCAGCAAAACTCACTTCTGTTAGCTTTTTCGCCAGACGAAGGGCTGGTTCGTTCGTCATAACGTTACTTAAGTGCCAAAGCTTGTTAGCTTGCTCTGTTAGTGCGTTTACCATTACTGGATGACAATGGCCAAGACAGCTCACTGCAATACCACCAGCAAAGTCGATGTATTCATTACCTTCCTGATCCCAAACACGTGAACCTTCACCTTTAACAGGGATCATTTCCATCGGGTTATAGCAAGGTACCATTACCTCATCGAATAAACCGCGCTCTACTTTAATTTCCGTTGTCATTGCACATTCCTTCTTGATACCGCATGCGTAGCAGATAAGCGAATTTAACCGGCTCTCTTTGCCAGCAAATAATGTTTTGCATTTAAGCTATTGCGGCATTGTATTTACATTTAATTAACCATTTCAATAGTGATTTATTCTTTTCGTTCTCGAAAGTAACTTCCATTAATCACTGCTTATGACTATTTATGCATCAAGAAAGTAAAATAGAGAAGTGATTTTTTATAAATGTTATGTAATACAGGGGATAGAAGGTTTAAAAAGACATGAATAGACAAAGAGACTCGAGAGAATCGCATAGTTTTGCAATCCGCTCACCTCAGCAAAAAGATGAATGATTTGTTAAGAAAAGTGATCGCGATCAGATCGCTTTGCGTGCTAAAAAGTTCGCAAGCAACTCGTGACCTTGCTCAGTTTTGATTGATTCTGGGTGGAATTGCACCGCATCAATTGGCAAGGTTTTATGTTGGTAACCCATTATTTCATCCATGCTTCCGTCAGGCAGTTCTGTCCATGCAGTCAGTTCAAACACGTCGGGTAAAGTACCGTTTTTCACCACAAGAGAGTGATAACGGGTTACCGTGAGTGGGTTATTCAGATTTTTAAACACACTACGACCGTTGTGACGAATCGGTGAGGTCTTACCGTGCATCACTTGTCGTGCACGTACCACTTCACCCCCAAACACTTGCGCTATCGCTTGATGGCCAAGACAAACACCCAATATTGGAAGCTTACCAGCGAAGTGTTCTATCGCTTTCAGTGAAATACCTGCTTCGTTCGGCGTACATGGCCCTGGCGAGATCACCAAATGAGTTGGGTTGAGCGCCTCAATGCCTTGGATATCGATTTCATCGTTACGCACCACCTTTACGTCTGCACCAAGCTCGCAGAAGTATTGGTAAAGGTTGTAGGTAAAAGAGTCGTAGTTATCGATGATCAACAACATAAAGGGTCGGTTGCTCCAATCCGTTTTGGCAATGCTTACGTAGTGAATCGCCACGTTCGTGACAATCAAGGGCGGTATTTTGCTATACCAAGCAAGAAAGGCAAGTTTTTGCTGAATAAAAAGGCCAGCATAGGCTGGCCTTTGGTCTTTACAGCTATTTAGGAACTGTTTGTCAGGAAGTAAATTCGCTTAGCGGCGACGACGGAATAAGCCGAGACCTAGCAGCGCAAATAGCGCGCCAAAACCAAACGAACCACCATCTGAATCCTTCGACCCTTCTGTTCCAGTTTCAGTTTGCGTCATTGAAACATCACGAACAGAGCTAAACTTCACGATATTGCCTGTCGAGTCAGTCACTTTCTCTTCTAACTGATAATTACCTTGCTCTGGCGTTTGTTCAAACTCAATATTCACGCTACGCGCATCAATATCAGCTTGAACTAAGGTTTGGCTAGCCGAGTAAGCTTTCGTATCGCTGCTCGCCGCAGCCGCTTGTGTGGATGGCGTTAAGTTCACCGTAACAATATCACCTACAACCGCCGTTGGTGGTAAACGGACATCGACGGCTAAGTTGTCACCTGCTTTCGGTAAATCGATGTCATCATCTGGTAAATCAATCGCGATGATCACTGGATCGTGGTCAGAGGCAGAGAACGCATCTTTGTACTTCGGCATATCACCGGTGTACTTGCTGCTGTATTCGAACAAGTTACTCTCTAGTGAGTTGATGTGCCAATCTTCAATTGCTACCACTTTTTGCGCTAGGCTACTGCTTGCCAATGCGTGGTCCAAATTACCCAGCTCGCCCGAATAGGTGTAAGAAAACGTATCAGTGCCGTGCAGCAACGTATTTAAGTTGTGCAGACCGTAACCTTTTTCAATTTTGGTCTTCTCTACTTGAAGTTCACCATCACCAATGGTTGTGTAAGCAGCAGTATAAATGTCACGGCCGTATTTCTCTTTCGAGTAATCAGTCAGTGTCAGAACTGGGTCTTCCATGCCATACGCATTGAGGTCGCCCATGAGCAATACATCGCCTTTCACCTCTTTCAACGCTTCACCCACTGCGTGCGCAGCAGAAACGCGGAAGTTGTTACAGTTGCCTTGCAGATCCGCTGGCTCAGAATCTTCTACACCAGCAATCCACTCTTCAATACACTCAGAGCCTTTCGACTTAAAGTGGTTTACGACAATAGACAAATCTTCACCCGTCTCTTTCACCGTAAAGGTCTGAAGTAGACTGTGTCGTTGGTACTTATCGTAAGCAGGGTTACTTTCTGTGCCCTCTTTACGAGTAATTGTGTTTTCTGCAATGTGCTGCTCTGGCGTGATGATCACTTTTGCAGCGTCTTTTGGCGTTACTGCGTTAGCACGATATAAAATCGCCACCATGATCGCATCACTGCCAAAGTATTCGTCTTGGTATTTGTCTTGCTCTTCGATTTCGACATACGTGTAATGATCTTCAGCGTCATCAATCTCAGCATTTAGGGCATCAACTAAGTTTTGGATAGCACTGCCATCACCAAAGCCGTTGTTTTCCACTTCCATCAAACCAATGATGTCAGCGTCCATCTTGTTCATCGCCGCAACGATTTTCGCTTGTTGGATCAGGAACTCATCTAGGTTAGTCGCACCACGGTTTTGTCCGGTTGGGTTTTCATGGCCACTGTCAGCCACGGAGTTGAAGTAGTTCAGTACGTTGAAGCTTGCAATACGCAAATCTGAGTCCGCAATCGCTGGGGCATCTTTACGAGCCACATCGAAGCCTTCACCTGAAGTCACAAAGTTGGTGTTATCGACTTCATTGGTCGCAATCAGGCGGTATTCGTTGTAGCTGTAAGCCACGACACCCTGTAGACCTTCTACTCGAGAACCAAGGCGAATGTGCTGCTCTGAAGAGCCATCTTGGTCTGCATCTTTAGCAAAATCTGGGTAGTATGGGATTTGGCCGTTTGGTGCTTTGCCATCTGATTCTAGGTATACGCGGTTTGCTGCGTTGTCTTTTGCTAGCTCAACGGCTGCATCGCTCTCTGCCGCGTGTAATTGAGTCGGCTTTAACAATGGCGCTTCATGAGAGAGCATCATATTGTTACGACGTGAATCGTAGTCGTAAGAGAAGTTGCGAGTTACAAACAAGTCACTTGCCGAGGTCAACTCAACTTGCATCCCTTCATGACGCTCAAGCGCATCACGTAGTGTCTCACCTTCTTTGATAACAAGATCGGTAACTCGAGAGGTTTCAGAGGTGCCTGTTTTCACATAGCTGTTAGCATCAGAAGCAAGCTGAGTATTGCTGTAATACTCTTGAACTTTACCTTTCACACAAACAACGTCACCAGCTTTCAGCGCCGTGTCTGCCGCGTCAGTATGAATGAACAAGCCTTCTGAGGTCTTGTCGTTGTTGTCGCTTTCTAATGCTTGTAGGTAGAAACCTTTGGTTAGGCCAGTGGTAACAGCAGTCACGACACCCGTTACGAAATGATCTTCGTCAGTAATGTATGGGTAACCATCAATGAATGGAGACGTATCGCCTTCACCTTGAATATCTTGGATGGTAGTGAAGTTAGGTTGCTGACCGTCGACTTCACAAGCGAATGGTGCTGGTGGCTCAGTCGCATTTAGCTCACCAAGGCCGTCAATGTTGTCTTTCTCAAATGCCGTCCACTGAGATGCATCATAAGTAGCAGAAGGGGTTAGTGCATCACTGTTACGAACTAATGTGGTGTCTTTACCAAAATCTACGTCACCCATCACACCGATGATGTCGTGCACTTCACCACCTTTAAGCAGTGCGATCGGGTCGTCACCGTTAAAGTTCGCAACGCTTTTATCTGTGATATCAGAGACAGCTTTGATGGTATCGCTCGCGTCACCATGCGCCAGTACATACACTTGGTTAGCTTGTAGCGTCACTTGGCTAAGGTCGAATGTGCTGCCCCAAGTACCACCACCGTTTGATGATTTCGCCAACTCGTAGCCAGTGAGTGTCACCGCAGTATCGCCCGTATTAGCGATCTCTACCGCTTTATTATAAGCGCCGCCTTCTACGTATTGGGAAATAATAATCTCTGCGTTCGCGTTTGCACTAAGTGCACTGGCGATGGTTAATGCGAGTATTGAGGGTTTGATTAACGTGTCCATTGTCATACCTGATATTTATGTAAATGCAAACTTAGCTCTGGTTAGAGCCTGCCATTTGCGTCTACTATCAGGTTTATTTATGAAATAAATAAGAATGAGTAATTAAAGCCGTGAAATGAATCACATGTGAATATAAGAAAATATGCCAGAGCATCCCATTCAAACATTTTTTGTAATAAATACAGAGCACTATTGATAAACAAGTCAGAATTTAGATTGATTACTCAGTTTACTTTTTCACTTCATGTTAAGGAGTAGAAAATACATCACTTGTTGAGTTGCTTATTAACCCAACCGTTCCGTTACAAATAAAAAATATAATTAGTCACTAATTTAGAATGCTTTAATTTTCACTTGTATCACTGTTCAAGCCCAAGAATCTATTACTCGCTTCGTTCTCTCTTATACAGGCCTCTCATACTTCAAAGTTTTCATGATTTATTCAATAACTTTTCATTACTCACTAGCCAAAAACATACACAAAAGATATAACACCTGCGCGAGACAATAAGATCTCATTAGCTGTAAACCCAGGAACGACAAATGAAAAAAATTCAACGCAGTGTGCTAGCTCTCTCCCTACTTGGCTTGATAGCGGGGTGTCAGTTGACCGCCAGTGAGCCACTTCAACCTACGGCGAATCAAGACATCATCGAATCAGCCAAAAATGAACTGGATGGTATTGAAGAGCTAGAAGTCAGTGACGAGGGTGTTATTACCTTTACTCAGCGTCTAAGAACGCCAGGAACCTACTGGATTCCAGCGAGAATTAAAGAACTCAGCTACGATATATCATGCGTACAGCTTAGTTACTTCATTGATAAAGGCATGGTTGTGAAGTCTGCCTTTCTAGGGGCTCGAGGACGTGTTGAATATTACGACATGGAACGCTGTATGAAAGACACGCCATTTCAGTAATACAGGCATAAAAAAAGCTCCACCAAAGTGGAGCTTTTTCGTATTCGTTCTTAGCAACTATGGGCGAGTAACAAAACCTACTGCTTCGTATGCTTTCTTAAGCGTTTCAGCCGCACGTGCCGATGCTTTCTCAGCGCCTTGCTTCATCACTTCGTTCATGTAAGCGCGGTCAGCACGGATACGGTGGTATTCAGCTTGAATAGGCTCAAGCATAGTAACTAGAGCTTCACCAACGTCTTTCTTGAATGGACCGTACATTTCTACGCCTTGGTATTTCGCTTCAATCTCTTCAAAGCTCATGCCTGTTGCCGCAGAGTACAGACCCATTAGGTTAGAGATACCTGCCTTGTTGTCCCAATCGTTAGCGATACGAGGTGGCGTTTCGGTGTCAGTTTGCGCTTTGTTGATCTTCTTAAGGATCGACTTAGGCTCTTCCAGCAGCGTGATAACGTTCTTACGGTTGTCATCAGATTTAGACATCTTCTTCGTTGCGTCTTGAAGGCTCATTACACGCGCATTTACTGTCGGAATGTAAGGCTCTGGAACTTGGAAGATTGGCTGCTCTGGCGAGTAAATATTGTTGAAACGCGTTGCGATATCGCGCGCTAATTCTAGATGTTGCTTCTGGTCACTGCCTACAGGTACTTGGTGCGCACCGTAAAGCAAAATGTCAGCAGCCATCAACACCGGGTAGTCAAATAGACCGACGTTTACGTCATTCGCGTAACGTGCCGATTTGTCTTTAAACTGAGTCATACGGCTCAGCTCACCCATTTGAGTGTAACAGTTAAGAAGCCAACCTAGTTGAGCATGCTCTGGTACATGTGACTGAACAAATAGCGTGCTCTTCTTCGGGTCAACACCAACTGCCAGACAAATTGCCAGTGCGTCTAGAGTTGCTTCATGCAGCGCTTTAGGGTCCTGACGAACCGTAATCGCGTGAAGGTCTACCACACAATATTGGCAATCATAATCGTCTTGCATCTGCTGCCATTGACGTAGAGCACCCAAGTAGTTACCGATACTTAGTTCACCTGAAGGTTGAACACCACTCAATACAATGGGTTTGCTCATTAGAATGATTCCTTTGACTTCTTAATCTAATTAAATGAAAAAACCGTGCAGTAATAGGTGCACGGTTTACTCAGTGTACTCATTAACGAGTATTTTGGAAGCTCTTTTGTAGCCGTTATGCAGAAACCGCTACAACGTCCAATAATTCTGCCAAACTGTCAGCGACGAAATCTGGATTTGATGCTGAAATAGGTTCACCGTGGTTGTAACCATATGTCAGACCAAATGAGGCACAGCCTGCATTCTTTGCTGCGAGAATGTCGTTTTTCGAGTCGCCAACCATCAGCATTTCACTTGGTTGGATTTGGTGCTTTTCCATTAGCCAGTTCAATGCTACTGGGTTTGGTTTTTTCTCTGGGAATGCATCACCGCCAAGGACATCAACGAAGTATTTTGCGATGTCGTGCTTTTCCAAAACGTCAGGCACAAACTTTGAAGGTTTGTTAGTCACCAACGCCATAACAAAGCCCGCTTTGTGCAGCTCTGCTAGTGTCTCTTTTACCGTTGGGTAAAGATGGCTTAGCTTGTGACCGCTTTGCTCGTAGTAATCATCAAACAATACACGCGCTTTAGCACGAAGCTCTTCACTCAGCTCTGGGTTGATGGTCAGGCTTTGGCTTAATGAGCGACCAATAAGCACGTCTGCGCCGTTACCCACGTAATCACGAACTTGTTCTTCTGAAACCGATGGAAAGCCAAGCGCCTGTACTGCTTGGTCTGCCGCGACAGCTAGATCTGGCACGCTATCAAGCAAAGTGCCATCTAGATCGAAGGCGATGAATTTAATGTCTTGTTGAGTCATAACTTCCCTGAGGATTTTTATTTATAAATCGGTGAAAACGACAAAGGATGGCACCCCATCCTTTGTTTTTATCATTATGTCTGATTCGACAGTAACTGTTTGTTTCGTCGTTACTTTGCAGCAATACGCTGACGAACTGCCTCAAACAAACAGATGCCGGATGCCACAGATACGTTCAAGCTTGAAACGCTACCAGCCATTGGGATCTTAATCAAATCGTCGCAGGTTTCACGAGTCAGACGACGCATACCGTCACCTTCTGCCCCCATTACGATAGCAAGGGGTCCAGTCAGTTTGGCTTGGTAGATGTCGTGCGTTGCTTCACCCGCAGTACCAACAAACCAGATGCCTTTCTCTTGCAATGTACGCATAGTACGAGCCAAGTTAGTTACTCGGATCAATGGTACGACTTCAGCTGCACCACAAGCGACTTTACTTACCGTCGCATTCATTGGCGCAGAACGATCTTTCGGTACGATGATCGCCGCAGCACCTGCCGCATCTGCGTTACGTAAACACGCACCAAGATTGTGTGGATCGGTCACTCCGTCTAACACTAATAGCAGTGGTGATTCGTGCTGCGCCAGGATGTCATCTATATCGTTCTCATTCAGCTGCTTCGCTGGTTTCACACGAGCGATGATGCCTTGGTGATTTGCACCGCGCGCTTTGTCATCCAAAGTTTTACGTGTCATCTGCTGAATAGAAACACCACAAACCTGAAGATCATTTAGGATTGGCATTAGGCGATCATCTTGACGACCTTTTAAAACGTACGCCTCGATAAAACGCTCTGGTTCGCGCTCCAATACCGCCTTCACTGCGTGAATGCCGTAGATAAATTCGTTACTCATTGTTTAACCTGTTGTTCTGGTCGTATTGCCTGCGCCAACCAAGTTTGAACTAAGTTGGCGCTTCAACCTACTACTGCGCTTCTTTTTTAGTGCGCTTGGTTTTCTTCGGCTTACTGTGCGGCTTCTTTTTACGTGCTTTTTTCACTTTAGGCTTCTCGTTGCCTTCGGCGTCACCACGTTTTGGGCCATTACGCTTACTCGTTGCGCCCGTTTCTTCTGGGCGTTTAGTTGGCTCTATCGCAGGAACTGCACGAGCCGCGCCACCTTCCTTCGATGAAGAGCGAGTCGCAGCGCGTTTTTTATCTTTCGCTTTGCGTTTTGCTTCCGCTGCGCGTTTCTTCGCAGTCTTACCTTCGCCGCGTAGCTTACGACTTGTTTCGACCAATTCAAAGTCAATTTGCTTATCATCGAGGTTAACAGCCAGTACTTTTACTTTTACTGCATCACCTAAGCGGTAGATGTTACCGAAACTTTCACCAATAAGTCGTTGACCAATCGGGTCAAATTGATAGTAGTCGTTCGCAAGGGTAGAAATATGTACCAAACCATCGATGTGCAAATCCGTTAAACGTACAAAGAAGCCAAAGCTAGTGACATTAGCAATAACACCGTCTAGTTCGTCACCGACGTGGTCTTGCATATATTCACACTTCAGCCAATCCGCAACATCACGTGTTGCATCATCAGCACGGCGCTCTGTCATCGAACATTGTTCGCCGTAAAAATCCATGTCGTCAAACGAGTAATGATAGCCACCTGTTGGTGTCCAGCGATCTTGATTACGACCTTCTTCTTTAGCAATCAGATACTTGATTGCACGGTGAAGTAACAAGTCAGGGTAACGACGAATTGGCGACGTAAAGTGCGCATAGCGTTTCAATGCCAACCCAAAGTGCCCCGCGTTATCTGCGTTGTATACCGCTTGCTTCATTGAGCGTAGCAGCATGGTCTGAATCAACTCTTGATCTTGACGCCCGGAGATTTGACGTGCGAGATCAGCATAGTCCGTTGGTGAAGGCTCTAAACCACCTTTTAGCTCAAGACCAAGTTCACTTAAGAAGTCACGGAAACCTTGCAGGCGTAATTCACCTGGAGATTCGTGGATACGATAAAGCGCGGGCTCTTTCGCTTTTTCTACCAGCGATGCCGAAGCAATGTTGGCTAAAATCATACATTCTTCGATGATCTTATGCGCGTCATTACGAATTACTGGCTCAATACTTTCGATTTTACGTTCCGCATTGAAAATAAATTTGGTTTCAACGGTTTCAAATTCGATTGCACCGCGTTGATCTCGTGCTTCTTTCAGCACTTTGTACATCTTGTGCAACTCTTCTAGATGAGAAACAAGCGGCTGGTAGCGCTCACGTAGTTCTTCATCCCCTTCTAGAATCGCGTTCACTTTGCTATATGTGAGACGAGCGTGCGAGTTCATCACCGCCTCGTAATGCTTGTAACCAGACAGCTTACCTGTATCGGAAATGGTCATTTCGCACACCATACACAAGCGATCTACTTGCGGGTTGAGCGAACATAGGCCGTTCGATAGTACTTCTGGCAACATCGGCACAACTTGCGACGGGAAATATACTGAGTTACCACGATTGATCGCTTCTTTGTCCAACGCAGAGTCAGGACGAACGTAGTAACTGACGTCAGCAATCGCTACCCATAAACGCCAACCACCTTCTTTGTTCTTTTCACAGTAAACGGCATCATCAAAGTCTCGTGCGTCTTCGCCGTCAATGGTCACTAGTGGCAAATCACGTAGATCCACACGACCAACTTTGGCTTCTTCTGGTACTTCTTCGCCCAAGTTTTCGATTTGTTTATCGACGGCTTCTGGCCACTCGTGAGGAATTTGGTGTGTACGAATCGCAATTTGTGTTTCCATACCTGGTGCCATATTTTCACCAAGGACTTCAACCACTTTACCCATCATGCCGCGTGAGCGTGAGCCACGATCAGTAATTTCAATTACGACTACGTTACCCATGCGTGCACCCGCTTTGTGCTCATTTGGGATCAGGATATCTTGGCTGATACGCGAGTCATCTGGGACAACGTAGGAGTATCCATATTCAAGGAAGAAACGACCGACGATTTGATCATTACGCTCCTCTAGCACACGCACCAAACGTCCTTCACGGCGGCCGCGCTTGCTGTTGTCTGTCGGTTGCACTAAGACAAAATCACCGTGGATGATGTTCTTCATCTGATGGTGCGGTAACAGAATATCATCATCCTTGCCGACGCTGCCTTCTGGACGTACCCAACCATGGCCATCACGATGACCAATCACGTAACCTTTCACCATTTCAAGTTTTTCAGGCAATGCATAGCACTGACGGCGGGTAAACACCAGTTGGCCATCTCGCTCCATCGCACGTAGCCGACGACGCAACCCTTCGTATTGCTCTTCGCCCTCAAGCTTTAGTGCCTCAAACAAGTCGTTACGATTCATTGGAACGCCCGCTTGCTCTAGAAACTCGATGATAAACTCTCGGCTTGGAATTGGATTTTCGTAATTTTTGGATTCACGATCTGCAAAAGGATCGTTTGGAATATTGTCTGACATAGGCACGCCTATCTAGCAAGGAAGGTATATGGCTAGTATATCTGAGTCTCTCGATAAGCTACAGAATTGCTTTGAAAAAAGAATGATCGAGATCGACTCTAGGCATGCAAATGAGTTAAGGACGAGCCAGCAAGATCAAAAGTTCAGAATTGTCACTGAGCAAGGATTCAATCGTGCAGTCATCCAACTCCGCCAGAAAGGCACTTTTTGCTTTCGCCAATTTATCTTTGAGGCGGCAAGCAGGGGTAATATGGCAAAAATCCACACCACAGTTGACTAAATCTAACGGCTCTAAATCGCGCACAACACCACCGACTGTGATTTCAGAAGCAGGTTTCATCAGCCGAATACCACCGTTTTTTCCACGCACGGTGTGGACATAACCTAGTTGCCCTAAACGGTTGATAACTTTGACCATATGGTTACGTGACACACCAAATAAATCCGTCACTTCGGTAATGCTGGTTAACTCATCTTCCGGCAACGAAGCCAAGAAAATTAAGGTTCTCAACGCATAATCAGTGAAACTAGTTAACTGCATATTCTCTCCCAAAGTGCGACTCAATAACCCGCTGGTGATGCTAAAACCCCAAACTTGAGCTATCGATAAAAGTGTAAATCTTTTCTTGATCGAAAGATACATTTGAGATACAACTTTAAACATGCATTATAAATACAACTTAAAGTAGGAAGCCCTTATGCTCAGCAATCAAACTATCGAGATCGTCAAAGCGACCGCACCACTCATCGCCGAAACAGGACCAAAACTGACCGCGCACTTTTACGAGCGTATGTTTACTCATAACCCTGAGTTGAAAGATATTTTTAACATGAGTAACCAGCGTAACGGCGATCAGCGTGAAGCATTATTCAACGCTATCTGTGCCTATGCTGCCAATATTGAAAATTTGCCAGCTCTGCTTGGCGCAGTAGAGAAAATTGCGCATAAGCACACGAGCTTTTTGATCACAGAAGATCAGTACCAAATCGTTGGTAAGCATTTACTTGCAACAATCGATGAGCTTTTTAATCCAGGTCAAGAAGTGTTGGATGCTTGGGCTGAGGCTTACGGCGTACTTGCGAATGTATTTATTCAGCGCGAAGAACAAATTTACCAACAAAATGAAGCTTTGGAAGGCGGCTGGCGCGGTCTACGCGAATTTGAATTAGTCGATAAAAAGATTGAGAGCGAACACATTTGCAGCTTTGTATTCAAGCCAACCGATGGTCAAAAAGTGGCGCCGTATAAACCGGGACAATACCTTGGCATCTACATCAACAGTGACCAGTTAGAAAACCAAGAAATTCGCCAATATAGTCTGTCTTCTGCGGTCCAAGAGAACACTTACCGTATCTCAGTAAAACGTGAAGAAGGCGGAAAGGTGTCGAACTACCTGCACGATAGCCTGAACATTGGCGAAAAAGTGCAGCTTGCGGCCCCTGCCGGTGATTTCTTTATGGATGCCGAACCACAAACACCCGTTGTTCTAATATCTGCTGGTGTGGGACTTACTCCAACGCTGTCAATGCTAGAAAGTCTCTCAGCACATCAAGCACCTGTAACTTGGGTTCATGCAACAGAAAATGGCCAACAGCATGCTTTCAAGCAACACGTAAACCAACTCGTTGCAGAAAAAGAAAATATGAACGCGCTCATTTGGTATAACCAACCAACGGCAGAAGACAAACTAGGTGAAGACTTCCACTTCACGGGCTTTGTCAATCTGTATGAAATTGAAGCTGCATTAAAGCAAGATAACGTGCAGGTGTACTTCTGTGGCCCTGTAGGATTTATGCAGCACGTAGCGAAACAGCTATTAGAACTTGGCGTACCACAAGAGCAATTCCATTACGAATGCTTCGGTCCACACAAAGTGGTTTAAGCGCTACCAACTATCGGGAAAACAACAAAGCCCACGTGACGTGGGCTTTGTTGTATGAAGTTGTTTGCAATATTGAAGCGTTACCAAAAGGTGTCTCGCCGTTTAGCTCGAGCAATAACGTTTTGTGGCATGCGCTGTTCAAGGCCGTTTCTCAATACAGTTATGCGCTTATGCTGCCGCTTATCTGCTGTGACAGAGTTATATAACCAACGATACGCATCTTCGTAATCGAGTGGACTGCCATAATCACGTAAAAGCAACTCGGCCAGATGAATACGCGCGTTTAGGTTTCCCATTGACGCAGCTTCTCGCAAATATGGAATTGCACGTTCTTTATCTTGCTGTACTAAAGTGCCACGCGAATAGTATCGGCCAATCTGCTCTAGTGCAGCAGGTAACCCCTGATGCGCTGCATTTTCGATGTAGTAAAGACCCAGTTCGACATCTTGCTCGACACACACCCCCCAAGCCAACATATCTCCGTATAGAAACTCATAAGCGGGTAAGTTAATTCGAGTCGCACGAGCTACGATATCCTCCACCAGCTGGCAGTTATCAGCGCGCACACGTTGTAAGTGCTTATTTTGCTCAATAAGCTTTATCAGCTCTGCTTCGGTATAGATCGGAACTGGTGCCCCCACATCAGCAACATTGGCTTTCACTGTGGTAGCAACCAAGGTCAACAACAGTGAAGCAGCCACTGTTCGTAACTTCATAAACGTACCCTTAAGGTATCTAAGAAACCAAAGATCGGTGAAGGATCTCCTCTGCTTGATAACCTTATCGGCAAAAAACAGCTAAGCTTTAGACAATTTTTGCCTCTGATTTAGGCTCAGCGGCAAAAGCTTGCCATATGAGAGTCACGCTGTTTTTGTTCAGATACAAAAAAGCCGACCATAAGGTCGGCTTTTGCAGTCTTTAACGGCTATCAATTAAGCTTCGAATGGGTGAACTTTGATGATAGTTTCGTTACGGTCAGGACCTGTAGAGATGATGTCTACTGGAACGCCAGTTAGCTCTTCAATACGCTTGATGTAGTTAAGAGCTGCTTGTGGTAGAGCATCTAGTGACTTAGCACCAAATGTGTTCTCAGACCAACCAGGCATTGTTTCGTAGATTGGCGTTGCTTTTTCGAATGCTTCAGCAGCCATCGGAGAAACTTCTAGCACAGAGCCATCTTCCATCTTGTAACCAGTACAGATTTTTAGCTCTTCTAGACCATCTAGTACGTCTAGTTTAGTTAGACAGAAACCAGATACAGAGTTGATTTGGATTGCACGACGCATAGCAACAGCATCGAACCAACCTGTACGACGTAGACGACCAGTTGTCGCACCGAACTCGTGGCCAACTTCACCTAAGTGCTTACCAATTGGATCTTGCTTATCTAAACCGTCGTATAGTTCAGTCGGGAATGGACCAGCACCAACGCGAGTACAGTACGCTTTTGCGATACCCAAGATGTAACCGATGTGACGAGGACCAAAACCAGAACCTGCAGCAACACCACCAGCAGTCGTGTTAGAAGACGTTACGTACGGGTAAGTACCGTGGTCGATATCAAGTAGTGTACCTTGTGCACCTTCGAACATGATCTTGTCGCCGCGCTTACGTGCTGCGTCTAGTTCGTCAGTTACGTCGATAACCATTGACGTTAGTAGTTCAGCGTAGCCTTTAGCTTGCTCAAGTACTTCTTCGTAGCTTACTGGCTCCGCTTTGTAGAAGTTAACTAGTTGGAAGTTATGGAACTCCATGACTTCTTTTAGCTTCTCTGCGAAAGTCGCCATATCGAATAGGTCGCCAACGCGTAGACCGCGACGAGCAACTTTATCTTCGTATGCTGGACCGATACCACGACCAGTAGTACCGATAGCTTTTTTACCGCGAGCGATTTCGCGAGCTTGGTCCATTGCAACGTGGTAAGGAAGAATTAGCGGACATGCTTCAGAAATGAAAAGACGCTCGCGTACTGGAATACCGCGCTCTTCAAGAGGCTTCATTTCTTTAAGTAGAGCTTCAGGTGATAGTACAACACCGTTACCGATAACACATTTTACGTTATCGCGAAGGATACCTGATGGAATTAAGTGAAGAACGGTTTTTTCACCGTCAATTACGAGAGTGTGACCTGCGTTGTGACCGCCTTGGTAGCGTACCACGTATTTTGCATCTTCAGTTAAAAGGTCTACGATTTTACCTTTACCTTCGTCACCCCATTGGGTGCCTAGAACGACTACGTTATTTCCCATCTTTCCAAGTCTGATTGCTAGTTAAAAATGGATTCTAGCACCGAATCACGCTTCTTGCAGTCATTTTTTGTTCACAGAGTTGCTACCAGAATGTCATCTTGCCGCTTTGTTCATTTTGAAATCAGCATATCACTGATAGTATTTAGCTTTCTCTATTCGACTGGAAAGCGCTATGTCTGAATCCATATGGTTGGCGATTGGGCTCGTCTTGATCGTGGAAGGCATTGGGCCACTGATTGCTCCTAACGGTTGGCGGAATATGGTGGCTCAATTAAGTGAACAACCCAACAATCAGCTACGACGCATCGGTGGCTGCCTAGTAGTTGCTGGAGCCGTCATCGCCATCATGATGAGCTAGCACTTAGCATCAGATACAAAAAAGGCTCCCTAAGGAGCCTTTTATTTCAATGAGACGCGGAGATTATTTCTCCATGCTGCCCTTCGACTGGTTCATGTATTGGAAGAACTCACTCTTCGGATCAAGCACCAGAATATCGCTCTTAGAGCTGAAGGACTTCTCATACGCACGTAGCGAGCGTAGGAAGCTAAAGAACTCAGGGTCTTTGTTGTAAGCTTCAGCATAAATCTTCGCAGCTTCAGCATCCGCTTCACCTCGTGTCACACGCGCAGTTTTATCAGCTTCAGCTAGAATAGTTGCTACTTCTAGTTCTGCTTGAGCACGAATAACTTCCGCTTTTTCACGACCTTGAGAACGGTGCTTACGAGCAACGGACTCACGCTCCGCACGCATACGACGGTAGATAGACTCACTGATTTCATCAGGCAGGTTGATTTTCTTCATTCGGAAATCAACGACACGAACACCCAAGTCTTTCATTGCGCTTTCACGCGTGTCCTTCAATACTTCAGACATGATTAGGTCGCGTTCACCATCAATCTCAAGCGCTTCACGAGCCGCTTCAGTTGCGACAACATCAGCACTTGCGTCTTCTGGTAGCACATCATCGTTACGTGGACCAGATACGATCTGTTTGATTTCACGAGCACCGATTTCAGAACGAAGCACGTCCGTCACTTTACGCTCAAGTAGTGCCTCTGCCGTTAGCGAGTTACCACCGCCAGTCGCGAGGTAGTAGCGACCAAAATCTTCAATACGCCACTTCACGTAGGTATCAATGATAACGTCTTTTTTCTCGGACGTTACGAAACGGTCGGCACGACCATCCATTGTTTGGATACGTGCATCAAGTTGTTTCACACGGTCAAACAAAGGCATCTTGAAATGCAGACCAGGCTCGTAAATTCGAGTGATGTCGTTATTGTCTTTCAAGACACGACCAAATCGAACCACGATACCGCGCTCACCTTCAGGAATCACAAACAAAGACATCAACATTAATGCCAGTGCGATTACCAGTACAGGGATCATTAACTTACGCATTCTTAGTATCTCCCTTGACGTGAACCTGTTGAACGAGACTGCGTGTTCGAAGTGTCTTCTTGTGTACGATCAGACTCAAGTTGAATTTGATCATAGGTTGAAGATGACTTCGATTTACGTTTGGTATCTGCTTTGCCCTCTTGTCCCGCCAACTTATCGATTGGAAGGTAAAGAAGATTGCCGCTTGATTCCGAGTCAATCAACACTTTCGAAGTGCTTGAGTACACCTCTTCCATTGCGTCGATGTACAGACGATCACGCGTTACACCAGGCGCTGCTTGGTATTCTGGTAGTAGTTTTTCGAACTGTGCTACCTGACCAAGAGCCTCGTTAGTGACACGCTCATTGTAACCTTGTGCTTCTTTCTTCAAACGCTCTGCACGACCCGTTGCCTTAGGCAAGATTTCGTTCTTGTATGCTTCAGCTTCACGAATGAAACGCTCTTCATCCTCACGTGCTGCGATTGCATCATCAAACGCATCTTTCACTTGCTCTGGTGGACGAGCAGACTGGAAGTTCACATCAACAAGTACCAGACCCATATCATAGCTATCAATGATTTGGTTCAGTGTTTCTTGCGTAGTTTGACGAATTTGCTGACGACCACTGGTTAGAATGCTATCCATCAATGAGTCACCAATTACTGCACGTAGTGCAGAATCCGTTGCTTGACGCAAGCTGTCGTCTGCATTGGTTACACGGTACAAGTATTTGTATGGGTCAGTCACTCGGTACTGAACATCCATCGCAACTGTTACAACGTTTTCATCTTTGGTCAGCATTAGACCAGATGCACGTAGTGAACGAATCGCTTGTACGTTTACCGCTTCGTACTCATCAATAAAGCGAGGACGCCAGTTAAGACCTGGGTCTACGATACGATCGTATTTACCTAAACGCAGTACAACACCACGCTCTGCTTCACCGATGGTGTAAAAACCAGCGAAGAACCAAACTGCAACAGCAATCAGAGCAATCACGCCAAAGCCAATTGCACTACCACCACCGCCGCCGATTGGAGAACCACCGCCGCCTTTTTTACCAAACTTGCCGCCCAGCTTTTGACTCAGTTTGTTGAACACTTCATCTAAATCTGGCGGACCTTGATCTCGGCCACCAGGACGCTGGCCACCACGATTATTATTACCCCAAGGGTCATTATCGCGGCCATTGTTGCCGTTGTTATTTCCAGGCTCATTCCACGCCATTAGAAAGCTCCATCATTTGATATGACGTTATACTGTAGCAGTCCTTTAAGTGACTATAAAGCCAGTCAAAACTGCCCCTTCTCTTTTTTCAAGTCTAGACCAATCTACTTGCTGCATTCGAATATCGATCAACAAGTTACCATCCTGGTCATATTCCTCACGTTGAATACACTTCATTTGGAAGAAGGTACTACGGAATCGTCCTTGATACTGTGGAGGAATTCGCAACTGATGCTCGACCATTTGTGACGCCAGACGTTCCGTCAGAGCCTCAAACAGGACATCAATGCCCAACCCATCCATTGCTGAAACCCAAACTGCGCGAGGTACGCCTTCCTCGTCTCGTTCTATACGTGGTTTCTGCGAATCTAGATTGTCGATTTTGTTCATGACAACCAGAGTCGGCACTTCATGCGCGTCGATCTCTTCTAGTACTTCATGAACAGCTTGAATATTCTCACGAAAACGCTCGTCACTGGCATCAACAACATGTAACAAAATGTCAGCTTCTTGCGTTTCCTGCAAGGTTGCCTTGAAGGCCGCAACCAAGTCGTGTGGCAAATGTCGAATAAAACCAACCGTGTCAGCCAAGATGGCAGGACCAACATCTGCTAACTCTATCTTACGTAAAGTCGGGTCCAAAGTAGCAAATAATTGATCAGCCGCGTACACGCCAGCTTCTGTAATACGGTTGAAGAGTGTCGACTTACCCGCGTTGGTGTAACCCACAAGTGAAACCGTTGGGATTTCAGCTCGATTTCGGGCGCGGCGCCCTTGTTCACGCTGCTTCGCTACTTTGTCTAAGCGTCGCAGGATGGCTTTGATTCTGTCACGCAATAAGCGACGGTCGGTTTCCAGCTGGGTTTCACCCGGGCCACGTAAACCGATACCACCTTTCTGCCTTTCAAGGTGCGTCCAACCACGAATCAAACGAGTAGAGATATGACGAAGTTGAGCCAGCTCTACCTGTAGCTTACCTTCGTGTGTTCGAGCTCGTTGAGCAAAGATATCGAGAATAAGACCAGTGCGGTCGAGAACTCGACATTGGCACAGTGCTTCGAGGTTACGTTCTTGGGCAGGAGAGAGGGCGTGATTAAAAATCACAATTTCGGCACCCGTTGATTGTACCGCTGTAGCAATCTCTTGGGCCTTACCCTCTCCGACATAGTATTTCGGGTGTGGGGATTGACGACTACCAGTTACCACTTGTAGCGCCTCTACCCCAGCAGAAGAAACCAGCATTTCGAACTCAGCCAGATCTTCCCATTCACCTTCTTGCGTGAAGTTGATATGAACAAGTACGGCTCGCTCACCGGATTCATAACGGTCAAACAAGCAATCAACTCCTTATTTTAAAAATACTCGATGAAGAATTAATCTTCAGATTTCTCTTGTGGACGCTCACCTTGTGGACGTTCACCGCTGTGATGGCTCACTGGACGAGCCGGCACAACTGTTGAGATCGCGTGCTTGTACACCATTTGGTTAACAGTATTCTTCAGCAGGATCACAAATTGATCGAATGATTCGATCTGACCTTGTAGTTTAATACCATTCACAAGGTAGATAGATACCGGGATACGCTCACGACGTAGCGCGTTTAGAAATGGGTCTTGTAGAGATTGCCCCTTAGCCATTTTTATTTTCCTTATTTAATTTGTAGTTGTAATTATTTAGCTAGTGGTGCAATGCAAAAGATACGGCTTTTGCATCTGAGCTAAACGAATCAAAAATGCACTCTAAGTAATTAGCAGCATAGTATAAAAACCGCCAACAACAGATCCTTTGAGAGTGCGTTCACGCAAAAACGATCACATTATACACAGCTATGTCAATCAGATGCTATTGCTTCCGACATCGTTTCTAATGCCTGTTCAATGTTCTCGCTATCCAACCAAGTTAAATCATCCCAGCTGCGTAACCAGGTGATTTGACGCTTGGCCAATTGACGAGTCGCGCATACGCCACGAAATACCGCTTCGTCACGTGTACACTCCCCATCTAAATACTCCCACATCTGTCGGTAACCGACGCATCGTATGGAAGGAAGATCGGGGTGAAGATCTTTTCGCGAATGTAACGCTTTCATTTCTTCTTCAAAGCCCGCTTCCATCATCTTCTCGAAACGGAGTTCAATCCGACGGTGAAGTTCTGCCCTATCCTTGGGAGCTATTGCAAACTGCTTGACTCGGTATGGTAGGCTTTCACCTTTCGTTTGAGTCAATTCAGTCAAAGTTTTACCTGAAATGCGAAAAACTTCCAATGCCCGAGATAAACGTTGGGGATCATTGGGATGGATTCTCGCGGCTGACACAGGATCAACCTCTTTGAGTTCATCGTGCAACACTGACCAACCTTTAGTCAATGCCTCTTGTTCAATTTGCTGACGAATTTCAGGATTTGCAGCAGGAAGTGGTGATAAACCTTCAAGTAACGCCTTGTAATACAGCATTGTTCCACCCACAAGAAGTGGAATTTTTCCTTCTGCAACAATATCATCCATCGCTTTCAATGCATCTCGACGAAAGTCGGCGACAGAGTAAGATTCACTTGGATCCAAAATATCTATCAAGCGATGAGGCGCCAAACTTAACTCTTTTTCATCCGGTTTCGCCGTACCGATATCCATCCCTTTGTAGATCAAAGCAGAATCAACACTGATGATCTCAACCGGAAATTTTTGACGAAGACGAATCGCCAGCTCAGTTTTGCCTGATGCAGTTGGCCCCATTAAAAATAGCGCCAAAGGTAGTTTATCTGTCATGGTTTTAATTTGGCTATCGTGGCAGAGAAATCAACAGCGGATACGAATTTTGTATCTTCTAATGGCAATTGACCATGTCTTAGCTGTTCAAGTTCCGCAATAATTTGAATGGCTTCAGAAAAAGTATAGTGACTCTTCACTGTCGTGACCTGTAATGCGAGCCAATCTATCAACTCAGACAGCATCTGAGCCGCTGCTATACCTTCGTTCACACAAGATTGCGCGTAAGATAACAGATCTGGTACTAAATTTTGTAAGTTTTGTTGACGCAGCGGAGCTGGGACGCCCATCACCATTAAGGCGTGCTCGTTTCTCGCTTTCAATTGAATACCAAGCAATGCCAAATCTTGTTGATAATCTTGGGCCAGTCTCACTAATTCGGCCTCTAACTTAATAGATAGAGGAACAAGCAGAGGTTGTGCCTTGAGTGCACCATCGCTTGGAGAAAGCTGGCCTTTTACACGATAAAATTCTGCTCTAGGTAACGAGACTAACGCCGCCCCACTGTCACTGCTCATCAAAACAAATTGTTCATCGACCACCATCAGCGCTTTGCCCAATGCAGTAATCGATGGCATTGATGTGTGCGAAGTTATCGTTTGGGGCGCTATTGGAGTGACTGCCTGAGCCTCAAACTCTGGCGTTTTCAACAGCTCGTGATAAGCGCGTACTTCTTGTTTAGTTGGCGCTGGTTCTACGTGGCGCTCTTTACTGTGACTTGGCTTTGGTGCAGGTTTGGATTCCACCCAATCATTACGTTTGAATGACTCCACTACGCGCGCCTCTCGCACGGAGGTTTCACTAGGACCGCTATTACGAGGCTTCACTTCATAATCACTGCGTCCAGGATAAGCCGGTGTACTCTCTATCGCTTGATAAACCCGCTCTGGTACTGGTGAAGATGCTGGCTCTTGTACTTTTTCAGGCTCTGGCGAATGCTCAATCTCTTCGGACTCAGTCGGTTCCACGCGATGAAATGCCGATTCATTCACCTGTGGTTTATCAATCACGGCGCTTTGTGAAAGTGCATCCGTCAAAGCTTGATAGATGAAATCATGCACCAAACGAGCTTGGTGGAAACGCACTTCATGCTTAGCAGGGTGAACATTCACATCTACTTGGTGCGGATCCAGCTCAATAAAGAGCACATACGCAGCAAACTGATCTGGCTTTAAGCTCATTTCATAGCTTTGACGAATCGCGTGATTGATTAATTTGTCACGCATCATTCGGCCATTCACATAGCAATATTGTAAATCGCTTTGCTGCCTTGCTCCCTCTGGCGTGGTAATCCACCCATGTAGCTTAAACCCTTGATGCTCAAGCTCGATTCTGAGCATATGCTGCACAAACGCATTACCGCAGACAGCAGCAATACGCTTTTCGGTTTGAAGCTGATTTTTCGCCGCGCGATATTGACGGATGATCTTGCCGTTATGACGCACATTGATGGTGACATCAAAGCGGCTTAACGCAATGCGTTTCAATAACTCATCAATATGAGCAAATTCGGTTTTCTCCGTACGAAGAAACTTGCGACGCGCTGGAGTATTAAAAAATAAGTCCAACACCTCAACGGTAGTGCCAATCGGGTGCGCTGCTGGCTTAAGCTTCACCTGCATATCACGCCCTTCGGAGTAGGCACTCCAGGCTTCTTCTTGTGCCGCTGGACGCGACGTGAGCGTCAAACGCGAAACTGAGCTAATACTGGCTAACGCTTCACCGCGAAAACCTAGACTCATAATGGCTTCGAGATCATCTAAGGTATGTATCTTAGATGTCGCATGACGACTGAGCGCTAAGCCGAGTTCATCTTTCGCGATACCTTTTCCGTTATCACGAACACGAATCAGCTTTGCGCCTCCTTTCTCGATATCGATATCGATTCGAGTTGCGCCAGAATCAAGACTATTTTCAACCAGCTCTTTAATCACAGAAGCAGGTCTTTCGACCACTTCCCCTGCGGCGATTTGGTTTGCAAGTCTGGCTGGCAAAATTTTAATCGTCATAATGAGTTAGAAGCTCACCTACTTGTTTGGAATGATCAGGACTTGCCCAACCGCTAGCTGATCAGAGCGTAAGTTATTCGCTTTACGAATGCTCGATACGCTAACGCCGTATTTGGACGCTATTTTGCCAAGGAACTCACCCCGAGAAACCTTGTGCTTACGAATTGGTTTATCTTTTACCGCGACCGTTATCTTCAACTTTTGCCCTACCCACAAGGTATCTGACTTCAAGTTATTCTCTCGGCGGATATCTGAAACCTTCACTTTATAGTGATTCGCAATCTTACCTAAGAACTCACCAGACTTAACCTTGTGCGTAATGGTTTCTGTCTCAACAGTAATCGGTTTACTTGGCACTTTAATCGTACCAGCAGAAGGAATGTTGAGCTTCTGACCAATTGCCAAGCCTGTCGACTTCAAGTTGTTTGCCGACATCAGCGCTTTAGAGCTAAGCCCATATTTGTTCGCGATCACCGATAATGACTCGCCACGCTTTACAATATGTACCATTGGCTTCGCTGAAGGCGAGAACACCGTACCCTCTGGTGGGTTATCTTTTAAGTACTTGACGACCGCCTTAGTGATAGCCTGAGCTAACTTATCTTGGTGCGCTCGTTGAAACAGTAAACGCTCTTCTGTTGGGTTAGAAATAAAGCCCGTTTCCACTAGCACAGACGGAATCTGTGGAGAGCGTAAAACCGCAAGGCTGGTGTTGATCGGTTTGGTGTTATGCAGGTGCGCAACACGTCCCATCTCACCTAGGATTTCTGTTGCCAGCTTATAGCCTTCTTTTTGTGAATGACTAAACTGCAAGTCCAACAAAGTTTGGTTCACGTTACGATCTTTTGTCTTCGTGAAGAACGCATTACCCGAGCCGCCCAATAACTCAGACTGTTTCTCATGGTTCTCGACCCAACGAGCAATTTCGGTATTTGCACGACGAGTATTTAGTACGAAGACCGATCCACCGCGAGGCTTCGGTGAAGTAAACGCATCTGCGTGAATGGAAATCAGCAAGTGCGCATCATTTTCACGAGCAATCGCGACACGACGGTTTAAGTTTACAAAATAATCTCCCGTACGAGTCATGCGCGTTTTAATACCAGGAGTCGCATCGAGCTGAGCAGCAATTTTTCTTGAAATACTCAATACCGCATCTTTCTCGTACTTACGACGTGAAGGGCCAATAGAGCCAGGGTCTTCCCCACCGTGACCAGGGTCGATAACAATTAATACTTCTTGAGCTCGTTGAACTGAACTCATGTCTTTGCTGGCCGCCGCTGGCTTACTCGGTTTAGAGGTCGATGCCTTCTTACCGTGCGGTAAATCAATCACCAAGCGGTGACCATACTGCCCACCTGGTGTTGGGCTTAATTTAAATAATTCCGCTTGAACGCTCTTCTTTAGTTCAAACACCAAACGATAAGTGCCCTTCTCTGGAGGCGAGCTTTTTCGTACCAGTTTTAAAACAGGGCTATCCGTAACAGTAACAGGCAGTTTGGCCTGCATCGTCGTGCTTTTTAAATCCACGACAAGGCGATCCGGCCCTGATAAAGAGAAATAGGAATAGTCAGCTTCCGAGCCTAAATCGATGACAACACGCGTTTCATCAGGTGAAGGCCAAACTCGAAAACTCTTAACGACGTTAGCAAATGCTAAATTGGGGATGAGAAGGAGAAAAGTGGCGACAAACGTCGCCACTACTCTAAAATTTGAAAAACTCAACATAGTTCCAATCGACTGAGTAACTGCACACCATAATCATTATTAGCTGTTAGTTCGGCTACACGTTGCTCACCTTGGTAGCGAATGTTTACATCAAGATCCGGTTGTGGCAGTAAGCCATGCCCTTTTTCAGGCCATTCAACCAAGCAAATCGCATCGTCTGTGAAATAGTCTCGAATCCCCATAAACTCAAGCTCTTCAGGATCCGCAAGACGATAAAGGTCGAAGTGATATACTTGCCACTGATCCAACTGGTACGGTTCGACTAGAGTATAAGTTGGACTTTTCACGTTACCTTGATGACCAAGAGCACGGACAAAACCACGACTAAAGGTTGTTTTACCTGCACCCAAATCACCATGCAGATAAATTGTGGTTTGCTGGGAACAAAGCTGAGCCAAAGCGGTGCCTAGTGCAACCGTTTCATGCTCATCTTTTAAATTGAATTGTTTCGTGCTCATTGATGCTTCTCTAACTAATGATCGTTGACTATATAAAAATCAAAAGAACAGGAATAGTAAACCGTGTTGGTTTTGAGAGACAAGCTTTCAAATGTCATATGTGCGAAAAAAGTATCCAATAAACGGTATCTTAATCATCTTAGTATCGACCTAGATTTAGAATATATGCAAATGACTTCAATAAGCAGTATTCACAACATCAAAAACGTACCTAACTGGGTAGCACCAAAGCCAGAGATCCGTTAAGATCCGCCCCCCTTTATTCCGGTGGTTAACATGAACTACGAACAACTCGCACAACAAATCAAAGTTTGGGGAAAAGAACTCGGCTTCCAAAAAGTTGGGATCTGCGACGTTGATCTGAGTGAACATGAAGCAGCACTACAAAAATGGCTTGATGCAGGCTATCACGGCTCAATGGATTGGATGGCTCGTCACGGTATGATGCGTGCTAGACCCCATGAGCTACTCCCGGGAACCGTTCGTGTTATCAGCGTCCGGATGGACTATCTGCCACCAGAGGCTCAATTCGCTTCGAACCTCGCGAATAAAAGTCATGCCTATATTAGCCGCTACGCACTAGGGCGCGATTATCACAAGCTCGTCAGAAAGCAGCTAAATAAGCTCGGCAAACTTATTGAACAAGAGGTTGGTCAATATGGTTACCGACCTTTCGTTGATTCCGCACCAATATTAGAGCGACCTCTCGCCCAAAAAGCGGGCTTAGGTTGGACCGGGAAACATTCCCTGATTTTAGATCAAGACTGTGGATCGTGGTTCTTTTTAGGTGAACTACTTATCGACTTACCACTACCCGTAGATGAGCCAAGCGTTGATCAGTGCGGTAAATGCAAAGCATGCATTACATCATGCCCAACACAAGCCATCGTTGAAGACAAAGTTGTCGATGCCAGGCGTTGTATCTCTTATCTCACCATCGAGTTCGATGGCGTGATTCCTGAAGAGTTTCGAAAGCCAATGGGTAACCGCATTTATGGTTGTGACGACTGTCAATTGGTTTGCCCATGGAACCGCTACGCCGACATAACGGAGCAAGATGATTTCCACCGTCGTGACAGTTTCAAAAACCCTGACCTCGTCGACATGTTTAACTGGGATGAAGCGACTTTTCTAAAAAATATGGAAGGCTCCGCTATCCGTCGTATTGGTCATATACAGTGGCTACGTAACATCGCTGTCGCACTTGGTAATGCGGAATATAGTCAGCGAATCATAGATGCGCTGGAAAGTCGGCAAGGTGAAAATAAATTACTTGATGAGCACATTAAATGGGCTTTGACAGAGCAACTGAATCAACTCCCCACTGAGAGTAATTCATCTATAGAGACGAAAAAGCAACGCTTAATAAGGATAGTCGAGAAGGGACTGCCGAGAGACGCATAGAGCGTAGTCTATATGCAAGAGATTGAAAGTACTTTTGCATGTTCAATTCATGACCTTGTTCTCAATTTTGTAATGTGGAAAAAAATTTGAGATTCAAGAAAAACAAGCTAGCAGAAAAAAGTTAAACACAGCTCGGAGAAATGACTAGGATCAAAAAAATACCAGTTAATGATCGTATTTTAACGTACCCGATCCGACAAAAAACTTATTTTTTCTTTATATAACAAAGATTTAATTGATATTTCTTTGTTGTTTCCACTTCACTTTAGAGAAAAGATCTTTCTTCCCCATCATAAAAAGTCAAGCTAAAAACACTTTATCAACCAACTTATCCACAGAACGACGTGTGTGGATAACTCTGTTAATTAAAGTAGATAAAACACGCGAAGCCTCATCATACTTGTACGTCAGCCGATTCATATCGTGTTTTAAACACAAACGAAATCGTCCGACATCATATGATGCGGATAAAAGTTTAGCTTTTGGGGATTCATGCTTCGCAGCATTATGAAAAGAGCGATGTGATTGGTTGCGAGAAGCAGGCGTTGAATCAAGCGGCGCATCCGTAGACGACTTAACAATTGTATACTAAATAAGTACTCAATCTATCGTCTTGTATTTGGTTGCGGGGGCCGGATTTGAACCGACGACCTTCGGGTTATGAGCCCGACGAGCTACCAAGCTGCTCCACCCCGCGTCCGAGTGCTTCATCTTCGTTGATGATGAAGGCTTTGCTTTCATTTATAAAAAGAAACTGGAGCGACACACGAGGTTCGAACTCGTGACCTCAACCTTGGCAAGGTTGCGCTCTACCAACTGAGCTAGTGTCGCCTTTTGTCACCGTTAAGCACGATAAAGGCTATATATTGGAGCGACACACGAGGTTCGAACTCGTGACCTCAACCTTGGCAAGGTTGCGCTCTACCAACTGAGCTAGTGTCGCATTTTGTCACCGTTGAGCACGATGAGGGCTATATACTGGAGCGACACACGAGGTTCGAACTCGTGACCTCAACCTTGGCAAGGTTGCGCTCTACCAACTGAGCTAGTGTCGCATATTAACAGCAGTCGCTATTAATGGAATTTGGTTGCGGGGGCCGGATTTGAACCGACGACCTTCGGGTTATGAGCCCGACGAGCTACCAAGCTGCTCCACCCCGCGTCCGTATTGTGTCACCGTTGAGTACCGTGAGAACTATAAAACTGGAGCGACACACGAGGTTCGAACTCGTGACCTCAACCTTGGCAAGGTTGCGCTCTACCAACTGAGCTAGTGTCGCATTGGTTGCGGGGGCCGGATTTGAACCGACGACCTTCGGGTTATGAGCCCGACGAGCTACCAAGCTGCTCCACCCCGCGTCCGTATTGTGTCACCGTTAAGTACCGTGAGAACTATGAAACTGGAGCGACACACGAGGTTCGAACTCGTGACCTCAACCTTGGCAAGGTTGCGCTCTACCAACTGAGCTAGTGTCGCATCAACAACGTTTCCGCTGTTTAGGGCTGCGAATTATAAGAGCATTTTTTTGTGATGCAAGTCCTTCCTTCAAAAAAACTTTATTTTTTTACTGAACGACGAAAAAGCAATCAAAAGCGATATAAATTACAACAATTTGGATCGCAACCTTAACAGTTAAATCTTGAAAATAGTACCTCGATAGTACTTAAGTTCTGCGATGGACTCACGAATGTCGTCCAAGGCCAAATGTGTTCCCTGTTTTGTGAACCCATTTAGCACCTCAGGTTGCCAGCGACGTGCTAGTTCTTTAAGAGTACTAACGTCAACATATCGGTAATGAAAGAACTCTTCCAACTCAGGCATATGCTTGTATAAAAAGCGACGATCCTGCCCAATGCTGTTACCACATATTGGCGACGCCCCTTTTGGCACCCATTTTTCTAAAAATTCAATGGTTTGTGCGACTGCGTCTTGTTCTGAGATTTGACTGTTTCGAACGCGCTCCACCAAACCGCTTGCCGTATGCGTATTAGTACACCAGTCGTCCATTTTCGCCAGTTCTTCTTCCGGCTGATGAATCGCTAACACTGGACCTTCAGCCAAAATATTTAGTTCGCTATCCGTGACAATAGAAGCAATTTCGATGATTTTGTGCGTTTCAGGATCAAGCCCTGTCATCTCTAAATCAACCCAAATTAGGTTTTGATCGCTAAAGGACATGGTTACGCCGCCTATTTGTTTATCGATAAAAGAGGTACTATACCTCAAAATACGAGAAACACGATACTCATACACGGAGCCAAGAGTACGGCTCAACCATTTGAGTAAATTCACATAAAGTACAGAATTGTGGCAAAGAAGAAAAAGTTAACCAAAGGTCAGGTGCGACGCGTACGTAGCAACCAACAAAAGCGTTTGAAGAAGCAAGAAGATTCCATCCAGTGGGATGAAAACATGCTAGGCGCCAGCAAGCAAGGTCTCGTGATCACTCGTTTTGGTCAGCACGCGGACATTGAAGACCTTGAAACAGGCGAAATTCAACGCTGTAACCTCCGCCGTGGTATTGAGTCTCTAGTATCTGGCGATCGTGTTTTATGGCGCGAAGGATTGGAGTCTATGGCGGGCATCTCTGGTGTTGTTGAAGCGGTAGAACCTCGCTCTTCAGTGCTCACTCGTCCAGATTATTACGATGGCCTAAAACCCGTTGCAGCCAATATTGATCAAATGGTCATTGTCTCTTCGGTATTACCAGAGCTATCGCTAAATATTATTGACCGCTATCTCGTTGCATCAGAAACACTGAATATTGCGCCATTGTTGGTCTTAAATAAGATCGACCTTCTAGAAGCCGATGACCGTGCAATGTATGAAGAATGGCTCAAAGAATATGAACGTATTGGCTATAAAGTGCTTCTGGTCAGCAAGAAGTCTGGAGAAGGCATTGCTGAACTAGAAACCCTACTGCGTGATCGAATTAATATCTTTGTTGGTCAATCAGGCGTAGGGAAATCCAGCTTAGTCAATGCGTTAATGCCGGAACTAGAGAGCGAAGTGGAAGAAGGCGAAGTCTCTGAGAACTCTGGCTTGGGCCAACACACCACGACGGCTGCACGTTTATACCACATTCCAACGGGTGGCGATTTGATCGACTCACCTGGAGTACGTGAATTTGGTCTTTGGCATTTGGAAGCAGAAGAAGTAACAAAAGCATTCGTTGAATTTCGACCATATCTAGGCGGTTGCAAGTTCCGAGATTGTAAACACAATGATGACCCAGGCTGCCTTCTACGCGAAGCTGTCGAGAACGGGGAAATTAACGAAACTCGCTTTGAAAACTATCATCGCATTTTGGAAAGCATGGTTGAAAACAAAGCAAATCGTCAGTATTCACGTAATAAAAAAGCCGATCTGTAATTGAGTTAAGGCTGTAACTGTGTAAAAAGTCTTCACCTAATACTGACAAGCAAATTAAATTTCAGTAACATCACGCGCCCTAAAGCGCGAATCTAACAGAAGTATCGGAATTAAAGATGGACAAGTTTAAAGTTGGACTGCAGTACTGGATCCCACAACACGGCCTCACTCGCCTAATGGGTAAACTGGCTTCAGCAAAAGCTGGCGGTCTAACAACAGCAGTTATTCGTTGGTTTATCAAACAATACAATGTGAATATGGATGAGGCAAAGCACTCAGATCCTAAGCATTTTAAAACGTTCAACGAGTTTTTCGTTCGTGAGCTAAAAGAAGGCGCACGCCCAATTTCTGAAGGCGAAAACGTCATCACTCATCCAGCCGACGCTTGTGTTAGCCAGTTTGGCCCTATTGAAGATGGTCAACTTATCCAAGCAAAAGGTCATCACTTCTCAGCGCAAGAATTGCTGGGCGGTGACGCGAATTTAGCGGACGAATTTAAAGATGGTTCTTTTGCCACATTGTATCTATCTCCGCGCGATTACCACCGTGTACACATGCCATGTGACGGCACTCTACGCCAAATGATTTACGTACCAGGTGACCTGTTCTCAGTAAACCCTCTGACAGCAGAAAACGTACCGAACCTATTTGCACGTAACGAGCGTGTGGTGTGTATCTTCGATACTGAGTTTGGTCCAATGGCACAGGTGCTTGTTGGTGCGACAATTGTTGGTAGCATTGAACAAGTATGGGCTGGCACTATCACTCCGCCTCGTGGAAACACTGTCTACAAATGGGATTACCCAGCAGAGGGTGACAAGGCCGTGATCTTGAAAAAAGGCGAAGAGATGGGCCGCTTCAAACTGGGTTCTACTGTTATTAACCTGTTTGCCAAAGACGCGATTGAGTTTGACGCAAGCATGGAAAACGGTAAGCCAACCGTTATGGGCACACCTTACGCCTTGAAAAAATAAGTAAAACACCGTTAAAGAGCCCTTTATTAAGGGCTCTTTTTATTGATAAAAAGCAAAACTCCGTTCGAAATTTAGCCTCTATTTCTCAAACTCATACCTGCCTCTAAGACCCTCATTCCACAATCAATTATCCTGCGCTTAGAATGAATATTTAGAGGGGCAGCCAATGCCAAAGATGAGTGTAAACACGTTGGCGAAATTGCTGGTGTGCTTTTTAATTCCGCTCGGTGTTTTGATGATGCCGATCGATGCTATTCCTATTGACGATCTCACTTTAATTCAGCATCGCCTGTTAGCTATTTTTCTTCTTGCTGCCCTACTTTGGGTTCTCGAGCCGGTTCCCGTTTTTGCTACGTCCATTCTTATTATCGCTCTTGAACTGATCATGATATCGGATAAAGGTTTGCATCTATTTCGCAATCCACCAGCGGGGCATGATTTAGGAGAGTTAATTGCTTACACCGATATTTTCTCGGCCTTCTCTTCACCGATCATTATTCTTTTTATGGGTGGTTTTGCTCTTGCGATTGCGGCTTCCAAATACGAGCTCGACAACAACCTCGCCCGAGTACTATTAAAACCATTCGGCACCCAACCTAAGTTCATCATGCTAGGCTTGATGTTAATTACCGCCGTTTTTTCAATGTTTATGTCCAATACTGCCACGACCGTGATGATGCTAGCCCTGCTTGGCCCCATCGTCGCTTCAGCACCTAAAGGGGATTTAGGCATTAAAGCACTGGTGTTGTGTATTCCAATTGCAGCGAATACAGGCGGCATTGCGACTCCGATAGGCACGCCACCTAATGCGATAGCGCTTCAATATCTCACTGGAGAAAACGCGATAGACTTCCTATCGTGGATGACAATGGGTCTACCTTTTGTGTTGGTACAACTCACTGTAGCTTGGTTCTTGTTGCAAAAGCTGTTTCCGTCTAGCGAACCAGAAATGAAACTAAAGCTAGATGGTACATTCAAAAAGAGCTGGCGTGCGATCGTCGTCTACATCACTTTTGCACTAACCATTTTGCTTTGGATGACAACGAAAGTGCATGGCATGAATACATATGTTGTCGCGATTATCCCACTAGCAGTGTTCACGTTAACGGGCATTATGGGAAAAGAAGAGCTCAAGCTAATTAACTGGGATGTTTTATGGCTGGTTGCCGGTGGTATAGCAATTGGTATTGCCTTAGACAAAACAGGCTTAGCCGAAGCATTAGCGCACGCTATTGATTACAGCCTGCTATCACCATTTGCCGTTGTTTTAGCCCTATCGGTAGTGTGCTGGTTAATGGCGAACTTTATGTCTAATACCGCAACGGCAAACTTATTGATGCCTATTGCTGCCGCTATTGGTACATCCATGCCAAGCCTTATTGCGGTTGGTGGCCTACAAGGTTTACTGGTTGTCGTCGCCTTCTCCGCATCACTTGGCATGATCTTACCGGTTTCCACACCACCAAACTCTTTGGCTTATTCAACAGGCCTCATCGAGAGCAAAGACATGGCGAAAGTGGGGCTGATTCTTGGTTTGATTGGTCTACTTATCGTGTATGGCGCAGTTTTGGTACTGTTTTAATCGAAGAGCTCCATGAAAAAGCGTGTTGTCATGGAGCTGCTCTCCAGCTACTGCCCTTACAGAGCGGCTTTTACATCCCATAAATTTCGTGCATATTAAGACTCCTCTACTCTACAAGGACGTCGACACATCATGGGTTACGAATGGCTTGCTTTATGCGCCGCTTTTCTGTGGGCAGTTTCTAGCCTAATTTCGGTCATTCCTGCACAACACCTAGGCGCATTTTCTTACAGCCGCTGGCGTATGGGCTGCACAGCCGTGATCTTATCAACAATGGCCTGGATAACTGGCGGCTGGTTAACGGTTTCTTGGGAACATGTAACGCCAATGATGGCCTCAGGACTGATTGGTATTTTTATTGGTGATACCGCTCTATTCGCGTGTTTGAATCGTATGGGGCCAAGACAAGCCGGGTTACTATTCTCTTGCCACGCCGTGTTCTCTGCCATCTTGGGCTACTTCTTATTTAGCGAAGTCATGACCACAATAGAACTACTGGGCGCATCATTGGTATTTAGCGGCGTGGTGATGGCGATATTCTTTGGCCGAAGAGGTCAAGTGAATAACGTCTTGGAAGACATTAAAGGTAACATCTGGGTGGGTATTGGACTTGGCTTAACCGCAGCAATGTGCCAAGCATTGGGCGGCATCATCGCCAAGCCAGTAATGCAAACCAGTATTGACCCAGTTGCGGCTTCTGCTATTCGAATGATCAGTGCCTTTTTCGCCCACAGCATGTTGTTAGTTCTAGGTGTCAAAGTCGCTCGCTCGACGCAACACATTACTTGGCGCATATTTGGTATTACTGCGCTTAATGGTTTCTTGGCGATGGCCGTCGGCATGACGCTAATCTTATACGCACTGCAAGAAGGAAATGTAGGTATGGTTGCACTTCTATCTTCAACCACGCCAATTATGTTGCTACCACTGCTCTGGATTTACACTAAACGCCGACCAAACCGATTTGCATGGTTGGGCGCAGCCCTAGCTGTGATTGGTGCGGGCATTTTGGTTCAGTAACCTTACAGACCAGCCCTTATTGCCAGATACAAAAAAGCCCGAGTTTAAACTCGGGCTTTTGTCATTCGAAGCCGTTAGTTAACTATTTAACTAGTACTTCACCCGTCATTTCTGCTGGGATTTCTAGACCAGCTAGAGAAAGCATGGTTGGTGCAAGGTCAGACAGTTTACCGCCTTCTTTGAATTCAACCGCTTTGTCACCTACATAGATTAGAGGTACTGGTAGGTTAGTATGAGCAGTGTGGATGCCGCCAGTTTCAGGGTCGATCATCATTTCTGCGTTACCGTGGTCCGCAGTGATCAATAGTTGACCGCCAACTTCTTTGATTGCTTCAACCACTTTACCCACACTTTCATCTAGAGCTTCGATTGCTTTCTCAGCCGCTTCATAAACGCCAGTGTGACCAACCATATCTGCGTTCGGGTAGTTACAGATGATGGTATCGAACTTACCTGATTTGATAGCCGCAACCATCTTCTCTGTTAGTTCTGGAGAGCTCATTTCAGGCTGCATGTCGTACGTTGCAACTTTTGGAGAAGCAACCAATTGACGCTCTTCGCCTTCAAATTCGTTCTCAACACCACCGTTGAAGAAGAAAGTCACGTGTGCGTATTTCTCTGTTTCAGAGATACGTAGCTGAGTTTGACCTTGTTTAGATAGCCACTCACCGTAAGTGTTTTCTAGAGACGCAGGTGGGAATGCGATAGCTAGAGGGATATCAGCCGCGTATTGAGTCAGCATCACAAAGTTGATTGCTGGGAATACTGCACGCTCAAAGCCGTCAAACGCAGGAACGAATGCACGAGTGATTTGACGTGCACGGTCAGCACGGTAGTTCATGAAGATAACCGCATCACCATCTTGCATGATTGCGTCTTCTTGACCTTCCGCTTTGATAGTTGTTGCTTTAACGAATTCGTCGTTTTCTTCACGAGCGTAAGCCGCTTCTAGACCTGCAACTGCCGTTTCTGCTGTGAACTCAGCTTTAGCTTGAGTTAGAAGATCGTAAGCAACTTGGACGCGATCCCAGTTGTTGTCACGGTCCATTGCGTAGTAACGACCTACTAGAGAAGCAACGCGGCCTTTACCTAGTTTCGCAAATAGGTCTTGGAAACGTTGTAGTGAGTTTTCAGCACTACGTGGTGGTGTGTCACGGCCGTCTAGGAAGCAGTGTAGGTAGATTTTCTCTGCGCCACGCGCCGCTGCCATTTCAACTGCAGCGTAAATGTGGTCTTCGTGAGAGTGAACACCGCCTGGAGACATCAGGCCCATGATGTGTACTGCTTTTTCAGCTTTCACTGCAGAGTCGATAGCTTCAACTAGCGCAGGCGTTTCTTCGAACTCACCATCCGCAATTGATTTAGTGATACGAGTCAGGTCTTGGTATACAACGCGGCCTGCACCAATGTTAGTGTGACCAACTTCAGAGTTACCCATTTGACCATCAGGAAGGCCAACATCCATGCCTGAAGCAGAGATTAATGTGTGTGGGTTATTCGCAATCAGAGCATCCATTACTGGTGTTTTCGCATTCGCAATTGCGTTACTTGCTGTGTCTTCACGGTAACCGTAACCGTCAAGGATAACTAGAGCCAGTGGCTTCTTAGCTGACATAGTGATGACCTCATCAAATTTAAGTAACTTTTGGCGTAGGGCCTCGCTGCCCTATCTAACCTTGAAACAAAACTAGCGTAATTTTACTACACTTTTTAACCAAAACTGTAGGTTAAGATCAAATAATGTTTGCGATTTATTGTTGCTATCTTACAAGTTAAGCGAACAACGAGTCAGTGCCGACAATCGTGTTCCACAAGCATAGTCATTTCTAATACGCTTTGTACACCCCAGTCTAAGTTCGGTTTTCTTACGCTTCTCATTCTTATTTTTGCACTTGAAACAGCGCTAATTTAAAGCAACATCAAACAAGATGGGTTAATACCTATTGTTCTCTTTTCTCAGTAAAACAGAAGTCACTTAAACCGATAAGTCCAATAGGCCAAAGCAATCAAGCTACCAGAGCGAAATGTACGGATAGTAAGGGCATAACGGGTTTATAGAGATCTCAATTATTCGTTAGAAAATTTTAACCCTCTCGCCTAAGAGCCGTAACCTCGCTATACTCCTGCTTTATTTTTCCGCCAACAGCGTAAGAGCTCAAGACATGCAAGAGTACATTGAATTTTTCCAACAGAACATGATTCTATCTTTGGTTTGGGTAGGTCTTCTTGTCGCCTTTATCATGAACATCGTGAAATCAGCGACAGCCGCATACAAAGAAATCAACGTAAACCAACTGACTCATCTTATGAACCGTGAAAACGGCGTTGTAGTGGATATCCGTACCAAAGACGAGTTCAAAAAAGGTCATATCACCGACTCACTTCACATTTTACCGTCAGACATCAAAGCGGGTAACTTGAGTAGCCTTGAAAACCACAAATCAGACCCAATCATTGTGGTATGCAAGACAGGACAGGCCGCTCAAGAAAGCGCAAACCTACTAGTAAAAGCTGGCTTCGAAAACGTGAGCCTACTAAAAAATGGTTTGATTGCGTGGAACGAAGCGAACCTGCCGTTAGTTCGCGGTAAGAAGTAGGAACGTGGCAAGAACGAAAGTTCGCGTTTAAACGCGCTTTTACCAAGCCTCGCGGACAAAAAACTGAGCAAATTGAAAGCAGTTGGAGCACTAAGTTGTGACGCTTTGCACGTAATACACGCTTCATCTAGTCAAGGTAGATTGGCTCAGTTAGTCTCAGGACATACCAGTTTTCTGAGCTTAGACGTTTCTAGGCTCAACAAATATTGATTTAAGGATTAAAAAATGGCTGAAGCAGCACCTCAAGACGCACAACAAAACTTCGCAATTCAACGCATCTTCCTAAAAGACGTTTCTTTTGAAGCGCCGAACTCTCCAGTAATTTTCCAGAAAGAGTGGAACCCAGACGTTAAACTAGACCTAGACACTCAAAGCCGCGAGCTTGGTGAAGGCGTTTACGAAGTTGTTCTACGCCTAACCGTTACTGTGAAGAACGAAGAAGAGACTGCGTTCCTATGTGAAGTTCAACAAGGTGGTATCTTCACTGCTGAACAAATGGAAGCTGGTCAACTTGCACATTGCCTAGGCGCATTCTGCCCGAACATCCTATTCCCATACGCTCGTGAAACTATCTCAAGCCTAGTCGTTAAAGGTACGTTCCCTCAACTGAACCTAGCGCCAGTAAACTTTGACGCGCTATTCATGAACTACCTACAACAGCAAGCTCAACAAGGCGAAGCTGAAGCGTAATTCACGTTTTATAAGTGACGAATAGCCACAGTGCTGACGTCACCGACTCAAATAAAATGCACAGAGCGTCTACCATCCGATGCAATGTGCATTTTTTATTTCTGACAAAAGTTCCTAGTTCCTAATCGCCAGAAGGCGTAAAATTTGACGATTAGGAACTAGATTCTACTAGTAGCAAGACAATTAGGCGGTAGCATGACACAAGCAAATACAAACAATGCTTACGGTAAAGACATCGCAATGACTGTGATTGGCGCAGGCTCATACGGCACCTCTTTGGCGATCTCACTCGCTCGTAACGGCGCGAACGTTGTCCTTTGGGGACACGAGCCAGAGCACATGGCTCGCCTAGAAGCAGACCGAGCTAACCATGCCTTCTTACCAGGTGTTGATTTCCCTGAAAGCTTGATCATTGAATCGGATTTAGAAAAAGCCGTTCAAGCAAGCCGAGATTTGTTGGTTGTGGTTCCAAGCCATGTCTTTGGCATCGTGCTAAACAGCTGTAAACCATTCTTGCGCGAAGACTCTCGCATCTGTTGGGCAACCAAAGGGCTTGAACCTGAAACGGGGCGCCTGCTGAAAGACGTCGCTTATGACATTATCGGTGAAAACTACTCACTAGCAGTATTGTCTGGCCCAACGTTTGCGAAAGAGCTCGCAATGGGTATGCCGACTGCAATTTCAGTTGCGTCTCCAGATTCTGAATTTGTTGCGGATCTACAAGAAAAAATCCACTGTAGCAAAACCTTCCGCGTATACGCCAATAGTGACTTTATTGGTATGCAATTGGGCGGCGCTGTGAAAAACGTTATTGCGATTGGTGCAGGTATGTCTGATGGTATCGGTTTTGGCGCCAACGCCCGTACTGCATTAATTACTCGTGGCTTGGCTGAAATGAGTCGCCTTGGTGCTGCGCTGGGTGCACAGCCAGAAACCTTTATGGGCATGGCGGGTTTAGGCGATCTTGTCCTGACATGTACCGATAACCAATCACGTAACCGACGCTTTGGCTTGGCATTAGGCCAAGGTAAAGACGTTGATACGGCTCAAGAAGAAATTGGTCAAGTGGTTGAGGGTTACCGCAATACAAAAGAAGTATGGCTACTCTCTCAACGTATGGGTGTTGAGATGCCGATAGTTGATCAAATTTATCAAGTATTGTATCAAGGAAAAGATGCGCGCTTAGCAGCGCAAGATTTACTTGCTCGTGACAAAAAAGCCGAAGGAAAGTAGCAATCTACCGCCCTTTGCTGCTCATCTGAGAAAAATTGAAGTTGTCGGGTCACGGAAGAACCACTCTGGATATTGAGAATGAAACACTGCGAAAAACAAAAAGTCTGGAACAAAATTGTCTCAGAAGCCCGTGAAATGTCAGAACAAGAGCCTATGCTGGCGAGCTTCTATCATGCCACCATTATCAAGCATGAAAGTTTGTGTGCCGCTCTGAGTTATATTCTGGCTAACAAATTGAACACCGCTTCCATGCCAGCGATGGCTGTGCGTGAAGTGGTTGAAGAAGCCTTTGCGGCAGATCCAACCATCACTGACGGCGCGGCTTGTGATATTTGTGCCACGGTCAATCGCGACCCTGCTGTTTCAATGTACTCAATGCCATTGCTGTACCTAAAAGGCTATCACGCACTGCAAGGCTACCGAGTAGCAAACTGGCTGTGGAAGCAAGGTCGTCACGCTCTTGCGACTTACCTACAAAATCAGATTTCGGTAGCATGTCAGGTCGATATTCACCCTGCAGCGCGCATTGGTAGTGGCATCATGCTCGACCATGCAACAGGCATCGTGATTGGTGAAACTGCCGTGGTCGAAAACGACGTGTCTATACTGCAAGATGTCACCCTTGGTGGTACTGGTAAAGAATGCGGTGATCGTCACCCGAAAATTCGCGAGGGTGTGATGATCGGAGCTGGTGCAAAGATTCTTGGCAATATCGAAGTCGGTGAAGGCGCGAAAATCGGATCTTGCTCTGTGGTATTGCAAGCCGTGCCTCCTCACACAACGGTGGCTGGCGTGCCTGCAAAAATCGTCGGACGTCCAAAAACGGACAAACCCTCTCTCGATATGGATCAAGGCTTTAACGGCAAGTCGCAAAGCTTTATCCATGGAGATGGTATTTAATCGTCAACAAACCTTTTTGACAACAACGTGGTAGGTAACTCTCAAGTGCGAAAACAAAATCACCCTGTTCTACGCTCGGCTATTTTATTAACTTGTGCTTTATCTGCCACTTATCCCATTACCTCCTCTGCTGTGAGTCAGCAAGAGCTCAAAGGCGTATCCAGTGAGATAAGCCGTCAGCGCAAATCGCTCTCTTCCCAAGAAAAGCAGCTCAATGAGTTACAGAAATCACTAAAAGATCAAGAGCTTGGTATTTCTAAGCTTGAGCGTGAAATACGACAAACCAAGTCTAACCTCGCACAAGCAGACAAAAACATAGAAAACCTAGAAGAGAAAATTGCCTTGCAAGAAGCACAGCGTCAAGAGCAAGAAGAAGAACTCAAACAGCTGCTGCAAACGTATTACGTAACCGAGCGAGCGAAGGCCAATGGTCACTTGTTAAATCAAGGTGTGGAAGAAGACCGCATGAGCCAATACTTCCAGCATTTAGCTAAAGCACGTGCTGAAGTGATTGATGCGATCACCAAAATAACCCAAGAATTAGCGCACAACAAAAACCAACTCGAGCTAGAAAAAGAGCAAATCGAGACTCTGCTCAAGCAGCAATCCGAAAAACGTACAGCGCTAGCGAGTACACAATCCAAGCGTAAGCAAACCCTGAATAAAATTCAGAGCAGTATCAAGAATGACAAACGCTACTTAGCCGAGCTGCAACGCAACGAAACCCGTTTAAAAGCAGAGATCGCCAAAGCAGCGAAGCGTAATGCGGTGCCAATGGACGGACTCGGCAAACAGCGCGGTAAGCTGCCTTGGCCACTCAAAGGCAGTGTGTTACACAACTTTGGTACGCGACAAACCGGGCAGGTAAACTGGAAGGGCATGGTGCTGTCTGCCAACTATGGTCAACAAGTGAAAGCCGTTTATCCTGGAACTGTCGTATTTGCGGAGTATCTGCGCGGATACGGTTTAGTGGTACTGCTCGACCACGGCAAAGGTGACATGACCCTCTATGGTTACAACCAAGCCTTAACTAAAAAAGAAGGCGACCGAGTCACCGCCGGCGAAGTGATTGCTCTCGCGGGTGATACAGGTGGTCAAGACAGACCATCGCTGTACTTTGAAATTCGTCGTAATAGTGAAGCGCAGAATCCGAAATCTTGGTTAAAACGCTGATTATCTGACTCATAGACTTATAATAAAAAAGGAGCCACTCGGCTCCTTTTTTGTATTCATATTTTGGAAAATGCTATGCGTAGTAGGTTTCTACCGCATCAATAAAAGCATTCACATCATCTTTGCTTAACGCGTTGATTCCTGCCGCCGCCTCTCGCCCCCCACCTGTCGGGAACTGACCACACACGGCAACGGCACCTTGTTTATTGTTTAATGGGGCGCGGAGTGAAACCGTATAAGTACCATCTGCATTTTCAGTAAGTACCGCATGCGCAGAGTCAGGGGTTTGGTTTGCTAGCCAGTTGCCATAAACACCACTGATTCGGCGTGATGCCGCCGTGTTTGGTAACTCAAACAACTTCAGCTTATCACTCTCATGCATGGCAGGCACTGCGAGAGCCGCCTCCATGTCTTGTTGGTAAGCCGATTGCAATTGGTAGTATGGCGAGGCCGTATCTTCAATAGCTTCAAATGGTGACGTGTACTTCAGCAAAGCTCGGTACAGCTCCGCAGGGTGAAAGTGTAAATCTTCGACCTTCGATCCGTAGCCGTTGTAGTTAATTAAAGTACCCAGCTCTTTTAGCTGCTCTTTCTGTTGCTGCAACAAGCCCGCGTTATTCGCTAACTCATCGGCTTTAGCAATCATGTTATCGCCATAAGCCGCCGTAATCGCCCAGTCATGAAAACGCCCATCAAGCAACTTATCGACAATCAACGCCGTGCACATGTTGGCATCGAGATCGATGTGCGCATCCAAATTACCATGCTGAGGAATGTCGCCCGCTTTGTGATGATCGGCGTAAAAGACGTGCGCGCCTTGAGCCAAAGCTTGCTCTAGACCTGCCATGTTCTTTTCCATCGAAATGTCTAACACAGTCAGCTCATCACCCGCTTGCACGTCTACTTTTTCCACCAGCTTGATGTCGCGCTTTACACCGGTTATTAACTGGGCATCGACAGGATCAGCCAAACGCAATTGTAGAAGAGCAATGATGCCATCAGCATCACCATTAAAAATGTCGTAATTCATGGGGCGATAGTTCCTTTATCGAGAATCTTATCCCTGCAAGGGTTTTTAGCGTATGGGACTATTGTGCGTGGCATATTTGACAAGTCAACTCGAGCCACGACTCGAAAATGAGAGTGACTCTCGAAATATTAAGCAGTTTGACGTTTAACTGTGTAGATTGCTAACCGCATCTTCTAATAACAGTAGCTGCTCTAAGCCCTGCTCAGTTGCTAATGGCTTAACGACATTAAGCATCTGCAACATCCCTTGCTTCACCATTTGCTCGGTAATGTTGGTTTTTGAAGCCATCGCGGATTGATACGCCAACCAACTACACGCAATCAAGTGCAATGTACATACTAATGACTTCAACTGTTGTTGATCGACATTCAACAGCTTCATCGTTACGAACTCTTGCATAATAGCAATGAGGTTCGCTTGCAGCTTCTCTTGCACATCGATGTACTGTTCGTGTAGCTGTTCATCTCGTGACAAGATTTCTGGTAAGTTTGCGTAGAAAAAGCGGTATTTCCACATCAAGGTAAAAATAGAGTCTAGGTAGCTCTTCAGCATAGTCAGGCTCTCTTGCGAACCTTGAATAGGGGTAAATCTTTCTAAAAGTTCTGCTGAATAAAGCGCAAAGATCTCGCGAACGATTTCTTGCTTATTGCGGAAGTGGTAATACAGATTACCAGGGCTAATTTCGATGTGATCGGCAATGTGATTGGTGGTGATGTTGCGCTCACCATGTTGGTTGAACAACTCCAGTGCCGCGTAGACGATTTTGTCGCGCGTTTTCATTGTTATCGTGTTCCCTCTTCATTAACGAATCGAGTATAGCGACTTCACCAACCTAGGTCGATAGAGGCTCCAAATACGGTAACATAACAGACCAGTTAAGATGCCAGTTGAGTTGGCGACAAGGTCTAACCAAGAAGTTTGTCGCCCTACATACCCTTGCAACCACTCAATAACGGCGCTGAATAGCAAAATACTAATCGCTACCGCCCAACGTTGACGCCAACGCCACACGCAAAAACAACCTAAAAACGCAAAGCCGCTGTACGCCATAGCGTGCTGCATTTTGTCGAGATACGCGATATTGCCCCAGTCTTGCAGTTCACCTGAACTCAGAGATAAAAAAGCGATCAATATGGCGTAGCTAAAGATGACGAAACGTGCAGCCGTCAGGTTCATTGGACGTCCTTATGCAATTGGAAATGGAAAGGCCGTCACTTGATCAATGTGGTCACAGCCTAGCGCCAGCATGATCAAACGATCGATACCCAACGCGACCCCTGCACAATCTGGCAACCCTGCTTCCAGTGCAGAGATCAGATGATAATCGATCGGCTGTGGTTTTAAACCCATTTCGATACGCTTTGCGTTATCTTGTTCAAAGCGCGCTAATTGCTCTTTCGGGTTATCCAGTTCATGAAATCCGTTCGCCAGCTCTATCCCCTTAAAGTACACTTCAAAACGATCCGCGACGCGATGATCTTGAGGATTGATTTTCGCAAGCGCCGCCTGTGATGAAGGGAAGTCGTACACAAAAGCCGGCACGTCCTGACCAATTTTGTTTTCTACTCCCACGCTAAATAGTAGTTGCAGCAGCGTATCGCGATCTTCTTCTGGCTCAGCAATGTCACTCAAACCCAGCTTGCTTGCCGCCGCTTTCAGCTCAGTCATCGAGCCTTCCAGTGGACACGCACCCAACACATCAATGAAGGCTTGCTGATACGTCATGCGCTGCGCTGCGCCACACTTCAATACCAGCTGCAACAGGTCATCCATTTCATCCATCAATTTATGATGGTCAAAGCCAACGCGATACCACTCCAACATCGTGAATTCAGGGTTGTGGTAGCGACCATTCTCTTCATTACGAAATGCTTTGTTGATTTGATAAATACAACCGCTGCCCGCAGCCAAAAGGCGCTTCATATGGAACTCTGGGCTGGTCATAAAAAACAGCTTACTGCCATCGGCATAGCCTGGGCCAACAAACTCGGTTTGGAAAGTATGCAAATGAATGTCAGTCACGGTTGCGTGACTCATGGCTGGCGTATCGACTTCCATCACCTGTCGGTCAGCGAAGAATTGTCGAATCGACGCGATTAACGTCGCACGTTGACGAAGTTGGTCAATGGAAGCAGTAGGTTGCCAGTTGGTTTGCATAACAAGTCTCTCAAACTTTAATTCAGCGAGGAAAGTCTCATTCTACATGCTTTTTACTCTTCAAGAAGAGAGGAATATCCCTTCTTCTTTTTACTAATGTGCTCGCCAATTTGAGGCAAGCATTACTCGTGCCGCAGAACAAAAAACGCTCAGTTAAAATCCTATTATCCATGCGGTTAATGTCACGCAACACAGGTTTAACATCCCTAATGTTAATGCTTGAGGGCCAAAACCTCGATGCCGTGATAGCAGTCACATAACCTGTAAATTCTATGCCCTTAAGTGCATTACCGAAGCAAAAACCCAATTACATCAATTTTTCTGCCATGTGGCTCATCTACACTAACCCTACTACTTTTGGGGAGTTCTTTTTAAAGAGCGCCTCGTAATGACAATAACAAGCGGATTTCCGCAATCACACACTGGAGGATAACTGTGCAAATTATCACCACAGATATCGCAGTCATCGGCGCAGGCGGCGCTGGTCTTCGTACTGCTATTGCAGCGGCTGAAGCAAACCCAGACTTAGAAGTCGCTCTGATTTCTAAAGTTTATCCAATGCGCTCCCACACGGTCGCTGCAGAGGGTGGCTCAGCAGCAGTTATCAAGGATGAAGATAGCTTAGACAACCACTTCAACGACACTGTTGGCGGTGGTGACTGGCTATGTGAACAGGATGTTGTTGAATACTTTGTAGAGAACGCGACTCGCGAAATGATCCAAATGGAGCAATGGGGTTGCCCATGGAGTCGTAAAGAGAACGGTGAAGTCAACGTACGCCGCTTTGGTGGTATGAAGGTTGAACGTACTTGGTTCGCTGCAGACAAAACTGGCTTCCACATGCTTCATACGCTATTCCAGACATCAATGAAGTACAGCAACATCAAACGTTTTGATGAGTACTTTGTGGTGGATCTGCTTGTTGATGAAGGCGAAGTTCAAGGTCTGATTGCTATTCACATGTCTGAAGGCGAGCTTGTTACTATCAAAGCAAAATCTGTTGTTCTAGCAACAGGTGGCGCGGGCCGTGTTTACCACTGTAACACCAACGGCGGTATCGTAACGGGCGATGGTATGGCAATGGCTTACCGTCACGGCGTTCCTCTACGTGATATGGAATTCGTTCAATACCACCCAACCGGTCTTCCAGGCACAGGTATCCTGATGACGGAAGGTTGTCGTGGTGAAGGCGGTATCATCGTTAACAAGAATGGCTACCGTTACCTACAAGATTACGGCATGGGCCCTGAAACTCCAGTTGGCCAACCGAAGAACAAATACATGGAACTGGGTCCTCGTGACAAAGTTTCTCAAGCTTTCTGGCACGAACAACAGAAAGGCAACACCATCAAACACCCACTGGGTGACGTGGTGCACCTAGACCTTCGCCACCTTGGTGAAGAGTACCTACAAGAACGTCTACCGTTCATCTGTGAGCTAGCAAAAGCTTATGTAAACGTGGACCCTGCAAAAGAGCCAATTCCAATTCGTCCAACCGTTCACTACACCATGGGTGGTATTGAAACGGACGGCGGTTGTGAAACTCGCATTAAAGGCCTATTCGCGGTGGGTGAATGTGCGTCTGTTGGTCTTCACGGTGCAAACCGTCTAGGGTCTAACTCACTGGCTGAGTTCGTGGTATTTGGCCGCGTAGCGGGTGAAAATGCAGTGAAACGCGCAGCAGAATTCAAAGGTTGGAACGACGCGGCAATTGACGCGCAAGTCAAAGCCGTTGAAGAGCGCATCGCGAAACTGATGAACCAAGAAGGCGACGAAAACTGGGCAGAAATACGCACAGAAATGGGCCACACCATGGAAGCGGGCTGTGGTATATACCGCCAAGAAGATTTGATGCAAGCGACTATCGACAAAATCACTGAGTTGAAAGAACGCTACAAACGCATCAGCATCAAAGACAAAGGTAAAGTGTTCAACACAGACCTTCTATACGCAATCGAAGTGGGTTACGGCCTAGAAGTCGCAGAAGCGATGGTTCACTCTGCGATTCTACGTAAAGAGTCGCGCGGCGCGCACCAACGTCTAGACGACGGTTGTACAGAACGTGATGACGTGAATTTCCTAAAACACTCACTTGCTTTCTACAAGCCAGAGTCAGCACCAAGTATCGATTACAGCAATGTGACCATCACTAAGTCACAGCCAAAAGCTCGTCTATACGGTGAAGCAGCAGAAAAAGCAGCGGCTGAAGAGAAGAACGCAGAGGAGCAAGCATAATGTCAGCAAATCGCATTCAAAAAGTAGACATCCTGCGTTACGACCCAGAAAAAGATGCAGAACCATACAAGCAAACATTCGAAGTCCCATTCGATGAAACCATGTCTGTACTTGACGCACTTGGTTACATCAAAGACCACCTAGACAAAGATCTGTCTTACCGTTGGTCTTGCCGTATGGCGATCTGTGGTTCTTGCGGCATCATGGTGAACAACGTACCGAAACTTGCTTGTAAGAGCTTCCTACGTGACTACCCAGACGGCGTGACTATCGAGCCTCTAGCGAACTTCCCAATCGAGAAAGACTTGATTGTTGATATGACGCCATTCATCGAGCGCCTAGAAGCAATCAAACCATACATCATTGGTAACGATCGTAAACCAGAAGACGGTACGAACTTGCAAACGCCAGAACAGATGGCGAAATACAAGCAGTTCGCTGGCTGTATCAACTGTGGTCTGTGCTATGCAGCATGTCCTCAGTTTGGTCTTAACCCAGAGTTCATCGGTCCTGCTGCACTAACGCTAGCCCACCGCTACAACCTAGACAGCCGTGACAACGGTAAAGATGAGCGCATGAAGCTTATCAACGGTGAAAACGGTGCTTGGGGTTGTACGTTTGTTGGTTACTGTTCTGAAGTTTGTCCGAAAAACGTTGACCCAGCAGCGGCAGTAAACCAAGGCAAAGTGGAGTCTTCTATGGACTTCGTGATTGCTATGTTGAAACCTGATGGTTCACCAAAGAAAGTGGAGGCATAAGGATGAGCAATCGTAAACCTTACGTTCGTGAAGTAAAACGCACTTGGTGGAAGAACCATCCTTTCTACCGCTTCTACATGCTACGTGAAGCAACGGTGCTTCCGTTAATCCTATTCACTCTGTTCCTAACTTTCGGTTTAGGTTGCTTGGTGAAAGGTCCTGAAGCATGGCAAGGTTGGTTAGCGTTCATGGCGAACCCAATCGTAGTCGCAATCAACATCGTTGCACTACTCGGTAGCCTATTCCACGCTCAAACTTTCTTCAGCATGATGCCACAAGTAATGCCAATTCGTTTGAAGGGCAAACCAGTGGACAAGAAGATCATCGTATTGACTCAGTGGGCCGCGGTTGCGTTCATCTCACTGATCGTTCTCATCGTGGTGTAAGGAGCTGAGCAATGAAACCGAATTATAGTGTAAACACATCACCAAAACGTTCTGATGAGCCAATCTGGTGGGGTCTGTTTGGTGCGGGCGGTACTTGGTTCGCGATGATCACGCCAATCACGGTATTGGTGCTAGGTATCTTGGTACCACTAGGCGTGATTGACGCAGAAGCGATGAGCTACGAGCGTGTCTCTGCATTCGCAACCAGCATCATCGGTGCGCTATTCATCATTGGCACGCTAGCATTGCCAATGTGGCATGCAATGCACCGTGTACACCACGGTATGCACGACCTTAAATTCCACACTGGTGTGATTGGTAAAATCGCATGTTACGCATTTGCAGGCTTAATCACTGCACTAGCAGTTATCTTTATCTTCATGATTTAAGAGACTGACCAAAAAAAGAAAAAGCTGGCTAAATGCCAGCTTTTTTATTGCTTTGGGTTACCTATGATCTTTTTGCTTTTTAAGCTTTTGACCACCCATGATCTTATTGCTGTGCGACCTTCTTTGTCTGGTCCATAAGACCCAGAGCACCAAAGCCAGTAATCACATCTAGGTTTGTTTTCAAGCCCGTTTCGTCACTTCCACCAATGTAATTTTGTGGCATCTGAACTTGGAAGTTTTGCAAATTGTTGTACAGAGAGTTCGCTACGTCTCGATTCAATTCTGCCAAGTAAACTTCACGATTTGCTCCTAACGCCGCATACTTACCTTTTAGGACTTCAGATTCTGCGCGACCTTTCGCTAATATCGCTTTCGCTTCAAACTCAGCAGAAAGTGCGTTCGCTTTTTGAATCGCTAAGTTAGCCTCTGCGATAGCTAACTCTTTCTCCTTCTCGACTTCAGCAAGTCGTTTGGTTTTTTCCACTTCAACGATTTCACGCTCTGCAATCTGACGTGCAACTTCCACTTCTTTTTGTTGAGCAATAATTGCGAGTTCTTTACCACGCTGAGCGTCTTGCACCTCACGTGTTCGTTGAATCTCTTTGCGTAACTGCTCGGTCTCTGCCTGTGCTTTCGACGTTTCTTGTTCCTGAATCGCGCGAATACGATCCGCCACTAAACGCTTTTTATCTGCCAATAGCTGATCTAATTGCTTTTCTGGCTGCGGGTCACCAATGGTCACCTGCGTCACTTGAATACCGTATTGTTGTAACGGATTGTCTTGACGAATTGGTTGCCCGGTTTTGTCTACGACTGGCACAGTTTTCCATACCAGTTGATTGGTGCGCTGTAATTGGTTCGCGTTAGCTTGATTCGCCCCAACAGGCGCAAGATCCAACTCTTCCACTTCAACCTGACGTCGCTCTGTTAGATAAATCCCCTCTCGTAACTGATCGCCAAGTTTCGATTTGAATTGGTTCAAACCACCTTGGAAAAACTCTTCACCCGTGTATTGGGTTGCGGTAATCACCGTTACGTTACGTGCGTTCTTTACAAGCAGCGCATCGATCAAGTTACTGTTGTTGCGGAACTCTTTATGCATCTTCTTCACCGCTTCAGGGTCATTACTGAGCTTAAAGCGGAATGTTACGGGGATCTGACCAATATAGGTGTCGGCAAATCGAACCTGAATCGCATCAAGGCGTTGATAAAAATCTTCGCCCTTGCTGTTACCGAATGACACGGTGATCACTTGGTCATACTTGGTAATTTTGGACAGAAATGGCATGCGAAAATGAATGCCAGGTTCAGTAAACACATCCAACTCACCAGTAATATTATTCTGATGCACGTAGCTGTAACCCGCATCGGTCATCAGCACCGAGCTATTAATCGTTAAGCCTATAGCCAACAGCGGTACGCCAAATACGGCTGCTTTTAATCCTTTATGTAGTAACTGACGTCTTTCTTCCACCTTTAAACCCCTTCCTAAACCTCTGCTTTCCATTTTGTTCTCCTTTTTTGGATTGTTACTGAGTTAAATCGATAAAAATCAGATTGCTATGCAACTCAGCAACAAGTACTAATGTATCAAAATGTTACATTAAGGAATAATCGACAGATTCATGGAATAAATAAGATTTTTACGAACAATACAAAATCATCAAAAATTTGCGGAGGATATCGATGTTTTACGCAGAGGGATTAAAAGAGAAGAATCACAGGCAATAAAAAAGGCCGCCGAAGCGACCTTTCTAACAATCATATAAAGTGCTTACTTCACACGACCTACGTATTCAGCAGTACGAGTATCTACGCGAATCACTTCACCAATTGAGATGAACAGAGGAACACGAACAACAGCGCCGGTTGATAGCGTCGCTGGTTTACCGCCAGTACCTTGAGTATCACCTTTCAGGCCTGGGTCTGTGTCTACAACTTCTAGCTCAACGAAGTTTGGTGGAGTAACAGTAATTGGGTTACCGTTCCAAAGTGTGATCATACAAGTGTTGTTTTCTACCAACCACTTAGCGTTTTCACCTACCGCTTTTGCATCCGCTGCGATCTGTTCAAACGTTTCACTGTTCATAAAGTGGTAGAATTCGCCGTCTGAATATAGATAATCTAGGTCGATATCCATTACGTCTGCCACTTCACAAGTGTCACCAGACTTGAATGTTTTCTCTAGCACTTTACCAGAAAGAAGTTTACGAATTTTAACACGGTTGAACGCTTGGCCTTTACCTGGTTTAACGTATTCGTTTTCCAGAATTACACAAGGCTCGTTATCAAGCATTAACTTAAGACCGCCTTTAAATTCATTGGTGCTAACTGTAGCCATTTTTTCCTCTTACATTCTTAGAGCTAAATTCAATGCCGCACATAATAACCCGAAAAGTCGAATCTGTTGAGCAAAACTGGCTCAAACAGTTGGCGAATGGGATCTCTGATCCTGCAAAATTGCTCGAAATACTGGAAATTGATCCTTCACCGTGGCAAGACGGGTTTGCCGCGCGCAAGCTGTTTGCACAGCGTGTACCGCAAAGTTTTGTCGATAGGATGGAGAAAGGCAACCCTAAAGACCCTCTTTTACGTCAGGTTTTACCACTGAGCGACGAATTTGAGGTGCATCCGGGTTACTCCAATGATCCATTGGAAGAGCAGGACAATGAAGTCCCTGGCCTGCTACACAAGTATCGCAACCGCGCCCTGATGATTGTCAAAGGTGGCTGCGCGGTAAATTGCCGTTACTGTTTTCGTCGTCACTTCCCTTATCAAGAGAACAAAAGCGGGAAACAAGCCTGGACCAAGTGCTTAGAGTACATGGCACAACAACCAGAGTTGAACGAAGTCATCTTCTCAGGTGGTGATCCATTAATGGCAAAAGACGATGAGATTCATTGGCTTTTAGAGCACATTGCTCATATTCCTCACATCAAACGTCTGCGTATTCATAGCCGTTTACCTGTGGTGATTCCTGCTCGAGTCACTGATGAACTATGCCAACTGCTGCAAGCATCAAGGTTACAAATCATCCTCGTCACTCACATCAACCATGCCAACGAAATCAATGACGAATTTGCTGAACAGATGTTCAAGCTCAAAAGAGCGGGCGTTACGCTTCTAAACCAAGGCGTTCTACTGAAAGGCGTGAATGATTCGGTAGAAGCTCAAGTGGCGTTAAGTGAGGCCTTATTTGACGCGGGTATCTTGCCTTATTACCTCCACGTTCTTGATAAGGTGCAAGGAGCAGCGCACTACTTTATTTCGGACGCAGAAGCGAAAGCTATTATGCGCGGACTCATCACGCGTGTATCGGGTTATCTGGTACCAAAACTCACACGAGAAATTGGTGGCAGGCCAAGTAAAACGCCGTTGGATTTGCATTTAGAATAAGCTCTGACACTCAATTAAATTTGTCGTCTAGATTGATTATTTTTGTTCGCTTTGCACGGTAAGTCTATGCATACTCCGCACTTTTGGAGGTCAAGATGCATACAGCATTCGAACAAATTTTCGATCTTGGCCCATTCAGTTGGCCTGCCCTACTATGCTGCGCCATTAATGGGCTCATGATCGGTATAGAGCGCCAAACTCGTGGTAAACCGGTTGGCATTCGCACAGCAATATTAATTATTTCAGGCACCTACCTGTTTATGTCGATGGCAGTGTCGTTATCGCCAAATACACTTGATCAAGCACGAGTGCTTGGTCAGATCATTACTGGCGTCGGCTTCTTGGGTGCAGGGGTGATGATGACACTCGATGGAAAAATCCATGGCGTAACATCCGCGGCTGTAATATGGGTACTAGCAGGTTTAGGTTTGATGATAGGTTTGGGTTATTTAACGCAGTCGGTGGTTATTACTCTCCTGACATTAACCGTGTTGTTAGGTGTGGATAAAGCAGAAAACCACATCAAAGCATTACGCCGCGGTGTTCATCAAAGAATTCAACAACGCAAAACTTCATCACGATTAATTAAATAGTTAACGCTCCGAGAAACTCACTTCATCTCATCAGTAATTAAAGAGCCCTCGACGAATATCGAGGGCTTTCTGTATCTAAAGATTCTGACTTGCTCAGGGATTACTTAGCAAAGTTGATGAGTGGGAAACACTTGAAGAAACCGTTATCCGCACAGTTCAAAAGACCAATTTGTACGCCATCAATTTGATCGGTCATGTTGAAGAAACCAAACTGGAAGTTAGACTTTTTAGAGATACTCGCTAAGCCCACATCCGCCATGGTGTAGCCTTCAGAATAGTTCACCGCGCTCCAGTTCAAGCCTTTTACATTGTTCGTAATGTTGACAGCACCCAAGTTAACACCCGTCGTCTGACCTTGGTTCCAGTTAACTAAGCCTAAAGACGCACCTTTCATTTCTTGGTTTACCTTTGCTGCACCAAAAAACAGACCGAAGTTCACACCTGTCGTACGATCCGTTTCTGACATACCAAGCAGTGAAAAGTCGACACCTTTAACCTCATTCACCTGTCCATGCAACACAGCTAAACGAACACCACCAACTGACGAGTTAGAAGGTGCGTTTGTGTTGTCGATAGTAGAGAACATCACAGGTGTACTGTCAGCAAGAGCAACTGGTGATGCGATAGCGGCTGCAACCGCCAATGACGTCATAAGCTTTTTCATTTTCATCTCCATGATGGGAAGCAACAATTTACAACATAGTGTAATGTTCAGATTTTGCGCTATCCACGTTCAAAAAGTGTTAGCGGTAGGTCAGATTTAACCATCTGACTCAAAAGAAAAAATATTTCTCTTCGATTTTTTTGCTTCTGAAATGGCGCTTTTTACGCTCAAAAATCTCATGATAAGCCACTCCAGAACGTCATGTTTCTCAGGTGGCACGCATAAAAAAGTCGAGGCATCTGCCTCGACTTTTAAAGGTTTGGTCGGTTATCTTTCCGCTATAAGGGCTTCCTTAGAGCGATGAGATAAGCTGGCTTACATCATGCCGCCCATACCGCCCATGCCACCCATGCCGCCCATGTCAGGCATCGCTGGCGCGTCTTTTTGCGGTAGGTCAGTAACCATCGCTTCAGTTGTGATCATCAGACCTGCAACCGATGCTGCGAATTGTAGTGCAGAACGAGTAACTTTAGTTGGATCTAGGATACCCATTTCTAGCATGTCGCCGTATTCGCCTGTTGCCGCGTTGTAGCCGTAGCTACCTTCACCCGCTTTCACGTTGTTCGCAACCACTGAGTCTTCCTCACCTGCGTTCTTCGTGATTTGACGGATTGGCGCTTCCATTGCACGTAGTGCAACGCGGATACCAACGTTTTGTTCTTCGTTGTCACCCGTTAGGTGAGCAATCTTAGATGCCGCGCGGATAAGTGCAACACCACCACCAGCAACAACACCTTCTTCAACCGCTGCGCGAGTTGCGGCTAGCGCATCTTCTACACGGTCTTTCTTCTCTTTCATTTCAACTTCAGTCGCTGCACCGACTTTGATTACTGCAACACCGCCAGCCAGTTTCGCTACGCGCTCTTGTAGTTTCTCTTTGTCGTAGTCTGAAGTTGCGTCTTCGATTTGTTGACGAATTTGAGCTACTCGACCAGAGATCATCTCTTCTTCACCGATACCATCGATGATAGTCGTGTTTTCTTTCGTGATAGAAACACGCTTCGCTTGACCTAGATCTTCTAGTGCAACTTTTTCTAGCTCTAGACCGATCTCTTCAGAAATCACAGTACCGCCAGTTAGGATAGCGATGTCTTGTAGCATTGCTTTACGACGGTCACCGAAGCCAGGTGCTTTCACAGCTGCAACTTTTACGATGCCACGCATGTTGTTCACAACCAATGTTGCTAGCGCTTCGCCTTCTACATCTTCTGCAATGATAAGCAGTGGACGAGATGCTTTCGCGACAGCTTCTAGCGTTGGAAGAAGCTCACGAATGTTTGAGATCTTCTTATCAACAAGAAGAATGAATGGGTTTTCTAGATCAACACTGCCTGATTCTTGGTTGTTGATGAAGTAAGGAGACAGGTAACCGCGGTCGAACTGCATACCTTCTACTACGTCTAACTCGTCTTGTAGCGCCTGACCTTCTTCAACCGTGATAACGCCATCACGACCCACACGCTCCATTGCTTCTGCAATGATATTACCTACGCTTGCGTCTGAGTTTGCAGAGATAGTACCAACCTGCGCGATCGCTTTTGTGTCGTTACATTCAACAGAAAGCTCTTTTAGTTGCTCAACTGCCGCGGCAACAGCTTTGTCGATACCACGCTTAAGATCCATTGGGTTCATGCCCGCTGCGACTGCTTTTAGACCTTCGTTAACGATAGATTGTGCTAGTACCGTTGCTGTTGTTGTACCGTCACCCGCTGCGTCGTTTGCTTTAGACGCAACTTCTTTAACCATTTGTGCGCCCATGTTCTGGAATTTATCTTCCAGCTCGATTTCACGCGCTACTGATACACCATCTTTAGTGATAGTCGGTGCACCAAAAGATTTGTCTAGAACGACATTACGTCCTTTAGGACCCAATGTTACTTTTACTGCGTCAGCCAGAACGTTTACACCTTCCAGCATTTTAACTCGTGCGTCATTACCAAATTTAACGTCTTTAGCAGCCATCTTTGATTTCCTTTCTAAAATTCTTTGTGTGTAATTTCGTAATTGAATCTGAGCAAAAAATTACTCAATGATTGCTATTATTCAACGATCGCCATGATGTCGTTTTCAGACATGACAAGCACTTCTTTACCGTCGATTTTTTCAGTTTTTGTACCGTAACCTTCAGCGAAGATAACGGTATCACCGACTTTAACGTCTAGTGGCAGTACGGTGCCGTTTTCTAGGATGCGGCCTTTACCCACAGCTAGAACAACACCGCGAGTCGATTTTTCTGCAGCAGAACCAGTCAGAACGATGCCACCAGCAGACTTAGATTCAACTTCTTTACGTTCAACGATAACTCGGTCATGTAATGGACGAATGTTCATCGGTCGTCTCTCCTGAAAATTTCCATGTTTATTTGATAATTGTCCTTAGGGACTGTAGCCCCAGACACGTGATCCCTATATAAGGGGTCGAAGCAGCGATCCCAAGGGGGTGGCACAAAATTTTTGTGACTTAGTTAAAATAACGAACAACTAGGCAACGGTTTGCGTTAGAAATGCTCACTCGCTCGGCATCTCGCTTTCTTGTATCCTTGCAGTTTGCTCACCAGATAGTTGTCACACATGCAGGAAAATAACAAGCTGGAACCCCAAGCGACCGATAAGCATGGTTTGTTGACCGCACCCATTCCTGAAACGCTGCGGAAAATGACCGTACCCATGACCATGGGCATGATCGCAATTTTGATGTTTAACTTGGTGGACACGTTTTTTATCTCGTTGCTTGGCACTCAAGCGCTAGCGGCTATCAGCTATACCTTTCCTGTCACCTTTGCGGTTAATTGCATTACGATGGGGATTGGGATGGGACTATCGACCAATATTGGTCGCTTGCTTGGGCAAGGTCATGCACCACAAGCTGCTCGGTTCACCACCCACGGTTTGTTGTTAGCCGTGTTACTTGTGGCTATCGCGTCTTCTATTGGCTTTACCACCATTGCGCCATTGTTTCGTTTTCTTGGTGCGTCTGATGATCTCATCCCTCTTATTGAGCAATATATGCAGGTCTGGTATCTCACCATTCCTCTGCTAGTGATCCCAATGGCGGGCAACAGTGCTATCCGAGCTACTGGCGACACAAAAACACCAGCAAAAGTCATGATGTTGGCTGGTTTGATTAATGGCATGCTCGATCCATTGTTGATTTTCGGTTATGGCCCTTTTCCGGAACTTGGCATTCAAGGCGCAGCCATAGCAAGTGCCTTTAGCTGGTTAGGTGCTTTGTGTGGCTCATTCTATGTGCTAATTAAACGGGAAAAATTGCTTGCTCAACCCCAATGGGCTTTGCTGAAACAAGACTGGCAACAGACACTAAAAATTGGTACCCCTGCAGCGCTATCAAACGCGATGAATCCGTTGTCCGGTGCCATTCTGATGATGCTGTTATCCAACCACGGTACAGCGGCGGTTGCTGCTTACGGCGCAGCGCAGCGTATTGAGTCCATATTGATTTTAGTATTGATGTCGCTGACCTCTGCCCTCACACCGTTTATGGCACAAAATTTAGGAGCCAAACAACCGCAACGAGCCTTTTCCGGTTTATTTATTAGCATGCGTTTTGCAGTGGTATTCCAAGGGTTTATCTTCTTGATGATGGTGCCACTGAGCATTCCTCTGGCTGCGCTGTTTTCTCAGGAAGATGCGGTGAAAAACCTGCTTTGGCATTATTTACTGGTGGTGCCATTTAGTTATGGCTTCCAAGGCATCGTAATGATGTTAGTCAGTGGTTTGAATGCGATGCACAAGCCATTGCGTGCATTCCAGTGGAGCTTTATGCGGCTGTTCATTTTTACCTTGCCATCGGCGTGGATCGGGAGCCAAATCTACAGCATTGAAGGCTTGTTTATCGGTATCGCGGTTGGGAATACGTTGGGTGGGCTACTGGGCTACTTGTTTGCGCTGCGCGAGCGAAAATTAACGCTCATAGAGCAGAGCAGCGTGTCTTAACACTCGTCTATCGCTAGTTTCTTTTTGTTGATTCTCAAATACAAAAAAACCGCGGAAAGCCGCGGTTTTGTTTATCTATTTCAAGCTTGCTTAGAACAACTCTTCAGCAACTTTGTATAGATCGTTGCGTACTGGACGCTTCATGTTTTCGATTGCGTCGATGATATCGTGGTGAACAAGTTGCTCTTTCACGATACCTACACAACGACCACCATGACCTTCGATCAATAGGTGAACAGCGTAGTTACCCATACGAGATGCTAATACGCGGTCAAATGCAGTTGGACGACCACCACGTTGGATGTGACCAAGTACTGTTGCACGAGTTTCACGACCTGTCGCGGCTTCGATGTCACGTGCTAGTTCATTAGCATCCATCATTAGCTCAGTAAGCGCGATGATCGCGTGTTTCTTACCTTTAGCGATACCATCTTGGATGTTGCTGATCAGCTTGTCTTTGTCTAGACCAGTTTCCGGAGTGATGATGTATTCACAACCGCCCGCAATTGCAGACATCAGAGTCAAATCACCACAGTGACGGCCCATGATTTCTACAATTGAAATGCGTTGGTGAGATGAAGAAGTATCACGTAGACGGTCGATTGCATCGATAACGGTGTTTAGTGCACTTAGGTAGCCCACAGTGTAATCCGTACCTGCGATATCGTTGTCGATTGTGCCCGGAAGACCGATACATGGGTAACCCATTTCAGTCAGTTTCTTCGCACCCATGTACGAACCATCACCACCGATTACCACTAGTGCATCGATACCATGTTTTTTCAGGTTCTCAATCGCTTTTTCACGAACTTCCACTTGTTTAAATTCAGGGAAACGTGCAGAACCTAGGAACGTACCACCTTTGTTGATCACATCTGAAACGCTAGAACGATCTAGCTTCTCGATGCGGCCTTCGTATAGGCCTAGGTAGCCGTCGTACACACCGAATACTTCCAATCCTTCGGATAGTGCTGTACGTACTACGCCGCGTATCGCAGCGTTCATACCAGGTGCGTCACCGCCACTTGTTAAAACACCGATCTTCTTAATCATGCTCACCCTCGATCTTTGGCAATCAATTATTTAATTTTCTTTTAGGCCCCTTGTTACCAAGCAACCTGCATAATCCAGAACTGTGCGTTATGTTACATTTCCTCTACAGGATTACCAATGAAAACGCACTTTTTTATGTAACTTTTCTACTTATGTAAGAGTATTACAGTTTCTCTATGAAACTTTGTTGATTCATATCAGGATCACGAATCTTAATAAGTATTGATGGAAAGATAGTCAATAAGTACCTGTTTGTCGTCGGGCACTGATGGATTTTTCAAGCCTACCAATCTTGCGCTTTCTGCTCTTTCTCAGGTCCGAAAACGACAGACAATGGATCTTGATGGATCAATACATCCGCATCAGGAAACAGAGCCAATAAATTATCTTCCACTTTATCAGCAATGTAATGCGCCTCAATTAATCTTAAGTTATCGTCTAGCTCTAAATGCAACTGTATAAAGCGCGTCGGTCCTGACATTCGCGTGCGTAACTGATGCACGCCCAATACCCCTTTTACGCTCAAACAAGCTTGGTTAATTTGCTCAAGCTCTTCATCGGGCAACTTTCTATCAAGTAAGGTTTGAATCGCTTCGCTGACCATTTTGAAAGCGCTATAAAGAATGAAGACACCAATACCAATCGCAAACACAGCATCCGCTTGAGTCACTCCAAAATAACTGAGCCCCAGAGCAACCATGATCGCAGCATTCATATACAAGTCAGTCTGATAATGCAGAGAATCCGCCGCTATTGCTTGGCTCCCCGTCACGCGAACCACATGTTTTTGGAACATCACCAAGCCAAGTGTGACCACAATCGCAAACAGCGATACATACACACCTAACTCCGGTGCGTGTAAAGCATGCGGGCGGAAAAATCGGTCAATCCCGTTAAGAATCAAAAATACTGCCGAGCCCGAAATAAACATTGCTTGGGCTAGGGCCGCTAAGGACTCAGCTTTACCATGTCCAAACGTATGTTCGCGGTCTGCCGGTTGTAAGGCGTAACGAACCACCACAAGATTCACAACCGAAGCCGCGATATCTAACATGGAGTCAATCAATGACGCCAATAAGCTCACTGAGCCGGTTACCCACCACGTGATGACTTTTACTATCAGAAGAAGCGTCGCCACAATGGTTGCAGTCCAAGCGGCGGTCGTAACTAAACGTGCGTATTGCTGTTTCATAATCAAAGAGTTAACTAAAACCATACGTTGAGTATATTGAATGACCATGAAATAACCAGATCAAAAAGAGGCAACCAATGGCTGCCTCTTTATATAACATCAATTCATGACTTAATTATTGCGCGACTTTTCCATGCGCTTGTGCATTCTGTCGCCACACTCTTGCATACGTTCATTTTGTAGCTCAACAAATTTCGCTTTCTGCTCAGGTGTTAATACGCTAAGCATTTGGTGCTTTCTTTCTAGCATTTGCACGCGACGTTCCGTTTGGCGCTCAACCATCTCTTTTGCTAATTCGGTAGCTTGAGCTTCATTAAAATTATCCGCCAGCAAAAGCGATTGCACTTTTGCGTGATGCGCTTGACGCTCAGTCATACGTGCTTCTTTGCCATCAGAGAATTTTGCTTTCATTTCCGCTTTGTTTGCTTCACGCATTTCTTTTAGCTGATCTTTTTGTGCATCAGTCAGGTCTAGTTGACGCATGACACCTCGGTCCATACCCATGCCGCATTCGTCACGAGGACCTTTATGGTGGTTTTTACCACCGTAAGCGAATGCGCTTGCGGCGCCAAGAGTAAGAGGTAGAACAACAGCAGCTAACACAAGTTTTTTTGCAGACTTCATAATACGATTCCTTACACAGGTGAGTGGTTCTTCTGAGCTGTTCTCACAGCGCTTGAGTATAGAATACGACCCGCTAGGTAAAGCGACGTATAGGGAGCGTAAAGAATCGTAAAGAGTGATTTTTCTCCTCTTCGTTGCGCATCATTCCAATGTAATATTAGGCTATCGGTAACTTACTATAGGTGCCCCCATGGCAAACATTCTTTTAATCGATGACGATATCGAGCTAACCAGCTTATTAAAAGAAGTACTCAGTTTCGAAGGGTTTGACGTCAGCGAAGCAAATGACGGTGAAGCCGGCTTAGCCGCGATCAATGATAAGATTGATTTGATTTTGTTGGATGTCATGATGCCAAAACTCAATGGCATGGAAACGCTGAAACGCTTACGTGAAAATTGGGAAACTCCCGTCTTGATGCTGACCGCTAAAGGGGAAGAAATTGATCGCGTGATCGGCTTGGAACTGGGCGCGGATGATTATTTACCAAAACCTTTTAGTGACCGAGAGCTGTTGGCGCGTATCCGTGCGATTTTACGCCGCACTAGCAGCACACAAAAAAATACCAAAAACAGCGATTGCATTGAGTATCAAGAAATCCGCCTCTATCCCGGTAAGCAAGAAGCGTATTGTGAGCAACAGCTACTCGACCTCACGGCAACCGAGTTTGCGCTACTCACCCACTTCGTACAAAACCCAGGACAAGTGCTGACCAAAGAGACACTGAGCTTAGATGTGCTTGGTAAACGACTCGCTGCTTTTGATCGCGCTATCGATATGCATGTCTCGAACTTACGTAAAAAATTACCAGATCAAAGCAATGGCAAGCCGCGAATTAAAACCCTGCGTGGTCGTGGCTACATGCTGCTTGAGGAGGATTAATGCACCTATCACGCATCAAACTGCCAAACATCAATAGCCTGTATGGACGCATCTTTGCCATTTTTTGGTTCACCATGTTATTAGTATTGATAGCCGTGCTATCACTGCCACATTTGGACCCACGCAAAGCTCGCGATATTCCAGAAGAACACTACAAACGTATGGTAGAAACGCGTGACTCAATCCAACAAAAATACAGCCAGCAAACTGATTTAGGCCGCATACTTTTTCGTATCGAGGGCAACCGCCACGGCAAGCACGACCCTCGCCCACGAGTCTTTTTTTCTGACTACAGCGGTAATGTTCTTACGACAGAAAAACGCAGCAATTTTCAATTGCGTGCCATGCAAAACTTTGTCACCAGTATCGAAGATTACAATAATCCAAAGCAGAAGCTGTATGGTCGATACATGATTGCGGGCCCAATTCCTATCACTTTGGCAGGTTCCGATATCTTGATGTACGTGGGCTTCAAGTGGAATGAGCCACCACCTCTACTCCTGCGTCTGTTTGATCACCCATTCCAGCTCTTGCTTGCGGTCATGCTGGTTAGTACACCATTGCTGTTATGGCTTGCTTGGGCTTTGAGTCAGCCTGCACGTCGTCTTGAAGCCGCTGCTCAACGTGTGGCGAAAGGTGAATTTGTCACAGACCCAAATTTAGAAAAAGGTACGGCGGAATTTCGTCAAGCAGGCAGCAGCTTCAACCAGATGGTCGAAGCGGTTAATCAAATGATTTCAGGACAACAACGTTTGCTATCCGATATCTCTCACGAGCTGCGCTCACCTTTAACTCGTCTGCGCATGGCAAGCGCATTAGCGACGCGTAAACAAGGCGAAAGCCCAGAACTGACTCGTATCGATACCGAAGCGCAGCGCTTGGAACAGATGATCAGCGAACTATTAGAGCTTTCTCGCATGCAGGCGAACAGTCATATGACTCGCGAAACACAGCCACTAGAAAGTTTATGGGAAGAAATCATTAAAGATGCGCAGTTTGAAGCAGAGCAAATGGGCAAACAGCTACACTATTCAGAATTACCTAAGCGCAATATTTCCGGTAACCCTAAACTGCTGATGAGTGCGGTGGAAAATATCGTTCGTAACGCCATTTACTACGGAAAAGATGAGGTACAAATCGACATCAAAGCCGATGACGATACGCTTCGTATCACGGTTGACGATAATGGAGAAGGTGTACCAGAAGAGGAACTGGCCGCGATTTTTCGCCCGTTCTATCGCGTTTCCACGGCACGCGATCGCCACTCTGGCGGCACAGGTCTCGGCCTAACCATTACCGAAAGTGCCATTCGCCAGCACAGTGGCACGATCGCAGCCAGCCGAAGTCCTTTAGGCGGATTGCGTATGAGTATCACCTTACCGATCAATTGTTAGTCTCAATTTGATGAACTAACAATAATTCGCACCATATTTCTAGAGTGAGTGATTCACAGCCCCACCCTCACTTTAGAAATTGGTGAGGCTTCTTAGAATACCCTTACAAAGATCAAAGTTGATAATAATTATCGTTAGCATTAAAGTGAGTTTTCCAATTAAGGAGGATTTACTATGTCACATACATTTCCCGCTCTGCCTTACCCGTACGATTCACTAGAGCCGTACATCGACGCGAAAACCATGGAAGTGCATTACAGCAAACACCACAAGACGTACTTTGATAAGTTTGTAAATGCCGTTGAAGGGAGCGAGCTCGAAACTCAGTCATTAGACGAGATCTTTGACAATATCTCTAAGCTCAGCCCTGCGGTACGTAATAATGGTGGCGGCTATTACAACCACATCATTTATTGGAATTGCATGTCACCAAACGGTGGCGGAGAGCCTCAAGGCGCGCTTGCTCAAGCAATTAACGATAAATTTGGTAGCTTTGCGCAATTTAAAGAGGCGTTTGCCCAAGCTGCCATCAATACCTTTGGGTCTGGCTTTGCATGGCTGATCGTAAAAGATGGTGAGATTCACATTACGTCCACCAGTAATCAAGACAACCCTCTGATGGATGTAGTGGATGTGCGCGGTGAACCAATCCTCGCATTAGACGTGTGGGAGCACGCGTATTACATCAGCTACCAAAACCGTCGCCCAGAATATATTGATGCGTGGTGGAACGTCGTCAACTGGCGAGCAGTTGAAGAAAACTATGCTCACGCTCTCTTATAAAGAGCATCGCTACTTACGGTATTAACATCCGCGCTAATGCCTGCTTTCATACCCAGGTCAATCTTGCTGAATCTCGCATATTTCGGTGACTTGGGTATATACTGCCCCTCTCTTTGACCAACTCTATTTCAATACCATGTTTGATATCGCTTTATACGAACCAGAAATCGCGCCGAACACCGGCAACATCATTCGACTATGCGCCAACTGCGGTGCAAACCTTCACTTAATTGAACCTCTGGGTTTCGATCTTGAAGAGAAAAAAGTCCGCCGCGCTGGTTTGGATTACCATGATTTAGCTCGCGTAACGCGTCATAAAAACTATCAAGCGTTCTTAGAATATTTAGAGAAAGAGAAGCAAGGTAACTACCGATTGTTTGCCTGCACCACCAAAACCACAGGTCACCACGTTGATGCACAATACCAAACGGGTGATGTTTTGATGTTTGGTCCAGAAACTCGTGGTTTGCCTGCTGAAATCATCGATAGCTTGCCAATGGAGCAGCGTATTCGCATTCCAATGATGCCAGATGCGCGCAGCCTAAACCTTTCGAATGCCGTTGCGATCATTGCTTTTGAAGCATGGCGTCAAATGGGCTTTGAAGGCGCATTGTAAGCAGCACGAATTCCAAATACAGAAAAGGGCGCTTGGTGCGCCCTTTTGTTTTCTTTACTGTCTAACTCAATCAGTTGAGCTTGTTGCGATCATCATCGTCTTTACGCTCGTATTCCCCTTCGAAGGTATTGCCATTATCTGACTGGGAATCAAATGGGTCACGACGGAACGGGTCTTGCTCAAATGGCCCCTGGTTAGAGAAACCACCTTGGAAGCCACCGCCATGCATGGTTTTCACCACCATTTTGCTCATCAAGTATTTAGCTATCGCGGCGCGTGGCGCAGGAAGCAACACCAACATACCAAGGGCATCGGTCATAAAGCCCGGGGTTAACAGTAGCACGCCAGCCACCGCTAGCATTACGCCTTCAAAAATTTGCTGGGCTGGAATTTCACCTTGTTCAAGACGCCCCTGTACTGACATCAGTGTTTGTATACCTTGGCTACGAACCAACGATGCACCAACAAATGCCGTGATTAAGACTAGTGCAATGGTCGGCCATAAACCTAAAAAGCCGCCCACCTGAATAAATAAGCCGATTTCAATGATCGGAACAAAAATAAACGCTAATAATAAGATAGGAAACACACGCCCTCCTTTGTTTAATTCAGTGTAATGGTAAAAGCAGACTAAGCTCAAACGAATCGTTGTAAAAAAGCGTGTTCATACTGGTCTCCTTCTCTTTTAGACAAAGTAGCGGGAGCGCGTTCATTCAATTGCATACCGATTTTTTCGTGCTTTTAAAGTGCTAATTTCGAACTCTAAAAACTCATGTTTGTCGAGGAAAATCGAGTACCCATAAAGGGTTATTAATAACCCGTTCATACTTTGCAAATTATTGACTCATGAAAAACGAAAAAGGTGATCTAGTTACTATTTTTATGCGCTAGGTGCAGTATCATGTGCCACATAAGTCAGGACGGATTTTCCAGCCAAAAATTCTGATGAATGGATTCTAGATTGCAGAAATGGCTAATAAATAACTTTATTATCAGAATTATCATCTAAGGATCCTGCTATGGCTACCCTATCTGATGCTCCAAAAACAGCAAACCCAGCCACTCGTATTGAAGAAGATCTATTAGGTCAACGTCATGTCCCTGCAGATGCGTACTACGGTATTCATACGCTACGTGCGATCGAGAACTTCAACATCTCTAATATGACCATCTCTGACGTACCAGAATTTGTACGCGGCATGGTAATGACCAAAAAAGCAGCAGCGTTAGCAAACAAAGAACTTGGCGCTATTCCAAAAGACGTTGCAAACTACATCATCGAAGCGTGTGATTTGATCCTAGAAACTGGCAAGTGCATGGATCAGTTCCCATCAGACGTATTCCAAGGCGGTGCAGGCACTTCAGTTAACATGAACACGAACGAAGTGATCGCAAACGTTGCGCTTGAGTTGATGGGTAAAGAGAAAGGCCAATACGAATTTGTTAACCCAAATGACCATGTAAACAAGAGCCAATCAACCAACTGTGCGTACCCAACAGGTTTCCGTATTGCGGTATACAACAGCGTACACAAGCTAATGGAAGCAATTGAGTACCTAAAAGGCGCATTCGAACTTAAAGCCGTTGAGTTTAAAGATGTACTGAAAATGGGCCGTACTCAGCTTCAAGACGCAGTACCAATGACAGTAGGTCAAGAGTTCCATGCGTGGGCGGTAACACTAAACGAAGAGATTCGTGCTCTAGATTACACATCTAAACTCCTCCTAGAAATCAACCTAGGCGCAACCGCAATCGGTACTGGTCTAAATACACCAACTGGCTACCAAGCGCTTGCAGTAAAACACCTAGCGGAAGTAACAGGCCTTGACGTTGTTGCAGCAGAAGACCTTATCGAAGCAACGTCTGACTGTGGTGCATACGTAATGACTCACGGCGCGCTAAAACGCCTAGCAGTGAAACTATCGAAGATCTGTAACGACCTTCGTCTACTTTCTTCTGGTCCTCGTGCAGGTCTAAATGAATTGAACCTACCTGAAATGCAAGCAGGCTCTTCAATCATGCCAGCTAAAGTAAACCCAGTTATCCCAGAAGTAGTAAACCAAGTTTGCTTCAAAGTTCTCGGTAACGACAACACGGTTTCTTTCGCAGCAGAAGGCGGTCAGCTACAGCTAAACGTAATGGAACCTGTGATCGCACAAAGTGTGTTTGAGTCTATCTCTCTACTACACAACGCGTGTGTGAACCTACGTGATAAATGTATCGACGGCATCACTGTGAACAAAGAAGTTTGCGAAAACTACGTTTACAACTCTATCGGTATCGTCACTTACCTAAACCCATACATCGGCCACCACGAAGGTGACATCGTAGGTAAGATTTGTGCAGAAACTGGTAAGAGTGTTCGTGAAGTCGTGCTAGAGCGCGGTCTGCTTACAGCAGAGGAGCTTGATGAAATCTTGTCAGTAGAAAACTTCATGCATCCTACTTACAAAGCAAAACGTTACGAGTAATAACGAATCCGAAGGGGGCCACTCAGGCCCCTTTTTTAGGCTCTCATACGGTTAACCACATTTTTTATATGCTTTTATTGCCGCTAAACCACTAGGTTCTCATTCTCTGAGCATTTACTCCTGTTCCTGAGTGTTCAAAAAATCAGAATCAAATAAAAAACTAAAGAGGTATCAATATGGTCATGGTCGAACTCTTCGTGGTTCTGCTCTTCATCTATTTGGGGGCAAGAATCGGTGGTATCGGCATTGGTTTTGCCGGTGGTGCTGGGGTCATTGCGTTGTCTTTGATCTTGGGCGTACCAACAAGCCAAGCTTACATTCCCGTTGACGTAATTTTGATCATCATGTCTGTAATCACCGCTATCGCAGCAATGCAAGTAGCTGGTGGTTTAGACTGGATGGTGCAAGTTGCTGAAAACTTTTTGCGCAAGCATCCTGAGCGCATCACCTTTTATGCGCCTATCGTAACTTACCTAATGACATTAATGGCGGGTACTGGCCACACGGCATTCTCTACTTTGCCAGTGATTGCAGAAGTAGCGAAAGGCCAAGGCGTGCGCCCTTCTCGTCCACTGTCTATCGCGGTCGTAGCATCGCAAATCGCTATCACCGCATCACCAATCTCAGCGGCTGTTGTAGCGTTCGCGGCAATGCTGCACCCATTTGGCGTTGACTACCTAACACTACTAGCAATCTGTATCCCAACGACGTTCATCGCGTGCATGATCGGTGCGTTCGTGGCGAACTTCATGGGCTGTGAGCTAAAAGACGATGCTGAATACCAAGAGCGTCTAGAAAAAGGCTTAATCAAGCTAAATACAGAAGCAAAACGCGAAATCCTACCAACAGCGAAGAAAGCAACATTCATCTTCCTAGGCGCAATCGCATTTGTCGTGTGTTACGCAGCAGCAATTTCTGGCTCTGTTGGCCTTATCGAGAACCCTGCTCTAGGTCGTAACGAAGCTATCATGACGGTAATGCTAGCAGCTGCGGCAGCTATCGTAATGAGCTGTAAAATCGATGCTGGCAAAATCCCAGCCGCAGCAACATTCCGCTCTGGTATGACAGCATGTGTGTGTGTTCTTGGTGTGGCATGGCTAGGTTCTACGTTCGTTAACGCGCACGTTGACGGCATCAAAGAAGTTGCGGGTGCGCTACTAGCAGACTACCCATGGATGCTAGCACTCGTTCTATTTTTCGCTTCAATGCTGCTTTACTCACAAGGTGCAACCACTGTTGCGCTGATGCCAGCAGCACTAGCAATCGGTGTCGCACCACTTACCGCAGTTGCATCTTTCGCAGCAGTAAGTGCGCTATTCGTGCTGCCAACTTACCCAACGCTACTTGCCGCGGTTGAGATGGACGACACGGGTTCAACTCGTATCGGTAAGTACGTATTCAACCACCCATTCTTTGTACCTGGTGTGGTAACCATCGCTTCTGCGGTAGCACTTGGCTTCGCATTCGGTGGTCTACTGATCTAGTAGAAACAGAGTCTTACTCGGGGAGCTTCGGCTCCCTTTTTTATTCCCTGTTGTCTTGATTTATGCTCAATAAATCTTCATTTTCATGAAACTTATTGACTCGCCTCCGGGTCTGATTGAGTTACACTAACGGCAATTATCTAAGATGAATTGACTCTTTTATGCGCGCATTACTTTCCGTTTTACTCTTAGGGCTCATTACCTTTTCCACTCCGTCTTTAGCTTTATTTGGCAAAGACCAGTTTAACAGTAGCCAGAACAACAGTTTTGGTAGCAGCAGCGACAGCTTTGTTCCGGTTGATCAGGCGTTTCCATTTAACTTCTACCAGCAAGATGACAAATTGATGCTCGATTGGCAGGTACGTGACGGGTACTACCTATATCAAGAGCGCTTGTCTGTAGCTGGTGAGAAAGTATCGCTAGGCGAACTGCAAATGGAAGACGGCACACCGCATAAAGATGAATTCTTTGGTGACGTGCATATCTATACTCAACCTCTCTTCGTTAATGTACCAATGCATGATTGGCAAGACGGTGCGCGCGTGGTGGTGCAATACCAAGGTTGTGCGAAAGCAGGCTTCTGTTACCCGCCAGAAACTCGCGTGATTCCTATCAGCGCGTTTACTTCGTCGAACTCAGATTCAACAACGGCGACAACTGCATCAAAAGCAGAACAGGCACCAACAGCAACGCCACCAGCGGCGCCACCAGCGGCGCAATCATCTACGTCTGGTGACACATCATCGGCGCCAGTAACACAGCAAGATAGCCTTGCAGCCAACCTTGCTGATAACTGGTGGACACCACTTCTGTTCTTAGCGCTTGGTGTGGGCTTGGCGTTTACACCTTGTGTGCTGCCGATGTACCCAATTCTGACCAGCATAGTGCTTGGCAGTGGCAAACTAAGCCAACGCCGTGCGCTAGGCTTGTCATTCGTCTACGTGCAAGGCATGGCGCTGACTTACACCCTACTCGGCCTTGTGGTGGCATCTGCAGGTATGCAGTTCCAAGCGGCAATGCAACACCCTTATGTGCTGATTGGCTTGAGCGTACTGTTCATCGCACTCGCTTTGTCTATGTTTGGTCTGTACTCATTACAGCTACCAAGCAGCGTTCAAACATGGTTGAATAACTTAAGTAATAAGCAAAAGGGTGGCAGCAGTGCAGGCGTATTCGCCATGGGGGCGATTTCTGGACTGGTTTGTTCTCCTTGTACCACGGCACCTCTGTCTGGTGCGCTACTTTACGTGGCACAAAGCGGCGATTTGCTGACGGGTGGTATCGCATTATACGCGCTGGCGATGGGCATGGGTATTCCGCTTATTCTTGTTGCAGTCTTCGGCAACAAACTGCTACCAAAAGCAGGTGGTTGGATGGACCGTGTGAAAACACTCTTCGGCTTTATTCTGCTTGCCGCGCCTATCTTCTTACTAGAACGCATCATGCCAGAAATGTGGTCAACGATTCTGTGGTCAGCACTGGGTATTGCTGCTTTTGGTTGGCTATACCACATCAAAAACAGTCTAGAGTTTGGTGGCTGGAAACAAAGTGCCGTGGGCATAATCGCCGTCTTAGGTTTGCTAGCCTCAGCACAACCTATCTTAAATTACTGGTTTGGCAACAGCACAACACAAACTCAGCAAGCCACTGTTAGCTTTACTCGCATTGCTAACGTGGCGGAGCTTGAAGAACAACTGGCACTTGCGAAAGCGGCAGGTAAACCCGTCATGCTCGATTTCTACGCCGATTGGTGTGTAGCATGTAAAGAGTTTGAAAAGTACACCTTCCATGACCCAAGCGTCGAAGCCAAACTGCAAGACTTCGTTCTTCTGCAAGCGGACGTGACCAAAAATCAAGTGCAAGACATCGAACTACTGAAGCACATGAATGTACTTGGTTTACCAACAATTGAGTTTTGGGATGCCAGTGGCGAACACGTTTCAAACGCTCGTTTGACGGGCTTTATGCAAGCCGAGCCTTTCTTAGAGCATATCAAGCAGTTCTGATAACCAGATATTCAAACGCCAGTGATGTCCACTGGCGTTTTTTATTGCTCAGATTTGAATAAGAACATTGCGTTTATATGCAATTTTCCTAATAAAAGTCGATTTGGTTCAGACTTTTAGCGAATAAATATTGTCCACTCTCTCAAAGCTGGACAATAATAAATTTAACGAAATAGTCAAAAGTGTTTAACGTCATGGATTCGACCTACACCATCATTATTGCAGATGATCACCCACTCTTCCGGAATGCCTTGTTTCAATCTATCCACATGGCTATTAGTGGTGCAAATTTGCTGGAAGCGGACTCACTCGACGCACTTCTGGCTTTGTTGGAGCGAGAGGAAGAGCCAGATTTAGTGCTATTGGATCTCAAAATGCCAGGAGCAAATGGTATGTCTGGCTTGATTCATTTGCGAGCAGAGCATCCAGATTTACCTATCGTCGTCGTTTCAGCGAGTGAAGAGCCGGCGATCGTGACGCAGGTGAAAAGCCATGGTGCGTTTGGTTTTATTCCCAAGTCCAGCGACATGCGCGAATTAGTGAACGCGCTCAATCAAGTGCTGAATGGCGACCCATATTTCCCTGAAGGGTTGATCACCAATAACGCGGCATGTAATGACTTAGCGGAAAAGATTGCTGCGCTAACACCGCAGCAATATAAAGTGTTGGGAATGTTGTCCGATGGCTTGCTGAACAAGCAAATCGCTTACGAATTGAATGTTTCAGAAGCCACCATAAAAGCGCACATGACAGCGATTTTCCGTAAGCTCGGCGTAAAGAACCGCACGCAAGCCGTGATTATGCTGACGGAAATGAGCGACTAGATTGACGTCTTATCATCAGACTTACTTTTTTCGTTTGGCAATCGGATACCGACTTTAGTGACCTGCTGATCAACAACATCAGCGACGATCCAATGCAAACCTTGCCACTCGAAATGGTCTCCCAATACTGGCGTGCTACCTAATTGCTCTTCGACAAGGTTTCTCAAACTTTTATCCAGCGGTTCATCCCCCAGATTCAAACCATACATCACGGCAATATCGGCAAGCTTCACTTCAATATCGAGGAAGAAGTCACCGAAGAATCGCGCTAGCGACGCTTTCTCTGGGGCTTCACTAAACAGTAAGCTCAGTGCATCTAAATCCTTTTCTTGTGCTAATACACACAAGGTATCATCTTCCTCAAGACGCGTACTGCCGGATGGGTGCAATAGCTCTTTACTGCGAAATACAGCGGCGATACGCGTTCCTTCCGGCATCGAAAGACTACGTAATGGCTCACCAATGCACCATTTATCTGCTTTAAGTCTATAGATAAACAGCTCCCACTCACTGGTCGGGTAAATCTCTACACCCGTACGCGAAATTGGCTCAGGCTTAGAAGGTAGCTCGACCTTTGCAAGAGACATCGCCTTAGTCAACGTGCCCCCTTGTACTATCAAAGACACCATTACTACAAAGAATGCCAAATTGAAGTACAGTTGAGCATCTGGCAACCCTGCCATCATTGGAAATACCGCGAGGATGATAGGTACAGCGCCACGCAATCCTACCCAAGAGACAAACCACTTTTCACGTGGCGTGAAACTCTTGAATGGCAGTAAACCAATCCAAACTGAGATTGGTCGGGCAAACAAAATCATCCCGAAAGCAAGCGCAAGACCTGGCAACGCAATAGAGAGTAAATTGGATGGTGTAACCAACAAACCAAGCACCAAGAACATACCAATTTGAGCTAGCCACGTCATACCATCTAAAACATGAAGAATAGAGTGGCGGCTGCGTGTTGGACGGTTACCTAATAAAAGACCAACGAGGTAAATCGACAAAATACCACTGCCACCCAAAGTGTTAGATAAAGCGAAAATAAGCAAGCCACCACTGACCGTTAAAATAGAATACAGCCCATCTGGTAATTGATTGCGATTGATAACTTTCCATAAGATCCAGCCACCAGCGAAGCCAAGTAACGCGCCGATACCAAACTGCTTAAGAAAACTGAACGCCAAAAAGCCCGCACTTAAATCTGCGCCAGGGTTCGCTAAAATAGCAATCAGAGTTACGGTCAGAAACACCGCCATTGGGTCATTGGTGCCGGATTCAATTTCCAGCGTTGAACCCACACGTTCGTTCAGGCTACGACCTTTGAGTAGAGAGAAGACCGCGGCAGCATCGGTGGAACCAACAATCGCACCAACCAATATGCCTTGCAATAAATCTAAGTCGAATAACCACGTTGCCATCAGCCCGGTCAAAATGGTGGTGATCGCAACGCCAAATGTCGCCAAAGAGACCGAGGGCCATAACGCAACCCTAAAGCTGGCGACCCGCGTTCTCATCCCACCATCAAGCAAAATGATGGCTAATGCGAGGTTACTAACCAAATAAGCGATGGAAAAGTTATCGAATAAAATGCCGCCTAAGCCGTCTTCCCCCGCTAGCATTCCAACGGCTAAAAATACCAAAAGAATTGGGATCCCCAACTTAGAAGACACTGGGCTTAAAAGAACGCTAAGTGCGATTAACAACGCACCTATTAGAAAAAAACTGTTAATGGTGTCTGCGTCCATTCTCACCCTCCCTTAATGAAAAACGATAATAATTGTGATGAGCAAGGCTACTTCGTTAATGAGGTAATGCCCTAATCTGCCTCCCCTTTACACCGTCTCAAAATGCGAGGTTGTACGAGAATGACTCAGTTATATTACTTTATTGTGCGTTAAAACGGTGATTTGATGCGAAAACTTTATGTAAATAAATTACTTGTGAGCTTTCTTATCTACGCCTTCTCTCTTTAAGAGCCACAAGATCACCACCAATACTTACACAGAATCTCCAAGTTCAATGAAGAAAAGATTAATGGCCAGTCTTAATCATGCTTGTTTATCCAATCAACCTTTAGACCTTTGGCTAACTTAACAGTTTATTAACATAACATTTTACCCCTTTATTCGCTGCAAAAGCCCATAGTATGGAGGTTCCTCATTTTTAACACCCCGACTAAAGTTGAAAAGAGTTATTGCCAACACCTTGCTAATGTACATATTGAAACATTTCATTAACAACAATACCAATCGTAAGGAGACGGCAATGGCATTTGAAAGCGAAGAAAGAGCCAAAGCCTATTGGGACAAAAACGTGAAGCTCATGATCGGCCTAATGGTCATCTGGTTCGTCGTGTCTTTCGGCTGCGGCATTTTATTTGTCGACGTACTAAATCAATTTCAACTAGGCGGCTACAAACTCGGTTTCTGGTTTGCTCAACAAGGCTCCATCTATGCCTTCCTAGGAATTATTTTCTATTACGCATGGAAGATGCGCCAAATTGACCGTGAATTCGGCGTGGACGAATAAGGAGTCACTCAGATGGATTTGAAAACTATTACTTACCTGGTCGTTGGCGCCACGTTCATCCTGTACATCGGGATTGCTATTTGGGCTCGCGCCGGCTCAACCAAAGAGTTTTATGTTGCTGGTGGCGGTGTAAACCCGATTGCAAATGGTATGGCAACCGCAGCCGATTGGATGTCCGCAGCGTCGTTTATCTCAATGGCAGGCTTAATTGCCTTCATGGGCTATGGCGGCTCCGTATTTCTAATGGGTTGGACTGGTGGCTACGTTCTGCTTGCGCTGTTGCTAGCGCCTTACCTACGCAAATTTGGTAAGTTTACGGTGCCAGAGTTTGTTGGTGAACGCTTTTACTCCAACACAGCACGTATCGTAGCGGTTGTTTGTCTTATCATCGCATCAGTGACTTATGTTATCGGTCAGATGAAAGGCGTAGGTGTTGCGTTTGGTCGCTTCTTAGAAGTGGATTACTCCACCGGCCTATTAATTGGTATGTGTATCGTTTTCATGTACGCGGTTCTTGGCGGCATGAAAGGCATCACTTACACGCAGATTGCTCAATATTGCGTACTCATTCTTGCTTACACTATCCCTGCAATCTTTATCTCTCTGCAACTCACTGGTAACCCAATCCCACAAATTGGTCTGGGGAGTACCATGGCTGGTACCGATGTCTATCTACTCGATCGGCTTGACCAAGTGGTGACCGAACTCGGATTCAGTGAATACACGACCCAAGTACGTGGCGACACACTTAATATGTTTGTCTACACCATGTCACTGATGATTGGTACTGCCGGTCTACCACACGTAATTATCCGTTTCTTTACCGTGCCGAAGGTTCGCGACGCACGTACATCAGCAGGCTGGGCTCTGATCTTCATCGCAATCCTTTACACTACTGCACCAGCGGTATCAGCGATGGCTCGCCTCAACCTAATGAATACGGTAAATCCAGCTCCGGGTCAACACCTAGCGTATGACGAGCGTCCTGCGTGGTTCAAAAACTGGGAAACAACTGGACTACTCGGTTTTGACGATAAAAATGGCGATGGCAATATCCAATACACTTCAGATGCGTCCACCAACGAACTGCGCGTTGATAACGACATCATGGTATTGGCTAACCCAGAGATCGCTAAACTACCAAACTGGGTGATTGCACTTGTGGCAGCAGGTGGTCTTGCAGCTGCACTATCTACCGCAGCAGGTTTACTACTCGCCATTTCTTCAGCTATTTCCCATGACTTAATCAAAGGGGTTATCAATCCGAACATATCCGAGAAAAAAGAGCTACTTGCTAGTCGAATATCAATGGCAGTAGCGATAGCAGCCGCAGGCTATCTCGGTTTAAATCCGCCTGGATTTGCCGCAGGTACGGTAGCACTCGCCTTTGGTCTTGCCGCTTCATCCATCTTCCCTGCATTGATGATGGGCATCTTCAGCAAGAGCATCAACAAAGAAGGCGCAATCGCCGGTATGATTGCAGGTATCAGTATTACGCTGTTCTACGTATTCCAACACAAAGGCATCCTTTTCGTTGCTGATTGGAAATATCTAGAAAGCTGGGGAACAAACTGGTTCCTGGGTATTGAGCCAAACGCGTTTGGTGCTATTGGCGCACTATTTAACTTCATCGTCGCATTCGCTGTCTCCAAAGTAACTGCAGAAACGCCACAAGAAGTAAAAGACCTAGTCGAACACGTTCGCGTGCCAGTAGGTGCTGGTAGTGCAGTGGATCACTAAAAACTAATCAAAACCACAAAAGCCCCGTTTGGAACCAGCCGTCCGGGGCTTTTTTATTCTCACTTTTCAGTTACCATATTCGCAGTATGTCGTTGCAAGGAAGCCAAGATGTTCAAAAACAAGCACTTTATTCTCGCTCTACTGATTGCGCCAGTTCTCTCTTTGATCGCTTACTTCGGTACCGATATGGCCCTCAGCGAGAAGCCCCACGCGGCGCAAGAAGGGGAAACTTACAAACTCGCGAGTAAGTCTAATTGTCGTTACACCAGCGGTCTGTGTGATATGGAAAATGGCGATTTTAAAGTGAAATTTCGCTCGGAAAAACTCACTAAAAATAACTTAGAATTGTCACTCAACGCCGCTTACCCACTCGAAGGGGTTAAAGTTTCTATTGTGAGTGACAAAGAGAAAAACGCTCAACCGATTGATATGAAGCCCGCCGATCAAGCAGGCCAAAGCTGGTACATCACCTTACCAAAGCCTGCATCTGCAGAAAGCTGGTTAAGAGTCGTCATTCAATCAGGCGGCACACTGTATTATGGTGAAACGCAAACCGCATTTGTGAAGTACGAAACCTTATTTACTGAATAACGCTGACAAGCTAATTCACTGGTCTTCAAATGACAGTGACTTAGTTTCACTCAGCATAAATGAACTCCTACTCAGCCGACGCCTTTGCGTCGGCTTTTGTTTCCGTAAGTCTTTCTTCAACAACCTCTTACTGTAAAAAGGGTTGCCAACTCACAAGTTAATTGATAATAATTATCATTACATTTAATGAGAGGTGGTTATGGACAACAAACGGGACATCTTTAACGCATTTTTTAAAGCCCAAGATAGATTCCTTCTCGCCGCACCACATGGCTTTGAGCCAGACGTGATTCATGACTATATTCATTGGGGAATGGTGTTGTCTTCCTGTTATGAACACGATGCCGATGAAGAAAATCTATTGTTGTGTGAGCTGTTTTTACGTCAGGTTTATTTCCATTTACTAGACGCAATTCAAGACTCAACTCGCAGTCGTATCTTCCGTCGTGTCTGTCTCGATTCTATCCATACGCCATTATTTTGCCTCAAACGCTATTACTACCAGTTTGAACAAGGCGACGTGAAATTTCTCGCACTACAACAACAATTACGCCTGATTCAAATCTCACTCGATTAACCAAAAGGATCCCTACCATGAGCACCGAATTCCGCATAGAAACTGACAGTATGGGCGAAGTAACGGTCCCTGCAGATGCTCTCTACCAAGCCCAGACTCAACGCGCCGTCGATAACTTCTCATTCAGTCAACATAAAATGCCATCTGGTTTTATCAAAGCGTTAGCACACATCAAGCAGACTGCGGCACTCACCAACGCACAGCTAGGGCTGCTTGAGGGAGATATTGCCAACGCGATTGCTGACGCAGCTCAAGCAATTATCGAAGGCAATCATATTGAGCAATTCCCAATTGACGTGTTCCAAACGGGATCTGGCACTAGCTCAAATATGAATGCGAATGAAGTAATTGCAACACTGGCCTCCCAGCATCTAGGCGGCACTGTCAGCCCTAATGATCACGTCAACATGGGGCAAAGCAGCAACGATGTGGTACCAACGGCCATTCAAGTTAGCGCAGCATTAGCCATCGAAAAACAGCTCTTCCCGGCCCTGTCACACCTCAGCCAAACACTAGAGTCTAAACAGCAAGCATTGAAAGATGTTGTAAAAACCGGTCGCACCCACTTAATGGACGCGATGCCAATTACCTTTGCTCAAGAACTTGGCGGTTGGCAGTTCCAAATCGAGCATGCAAAACAAGCGATTGAACAAGCTCTTCCTGCTGTAAAAGCCTTAGCCCAAGGTGGTACGGCGGTTGGAACGGGGATCAATGCCGATCCACGCTTTGCAGACTTATTCGCTAGCAACCTAACCCAGTCAACTCGTATTCAGTTCACGGCCAGTGATAACTTCTTTTTCAATTTAAGCAGTCAAGATGCGATCGTCGCTCTGTCGGGACAGCTCAAAACAGCAGCAGTTGCGATCATGAAGATCGCAAACGATCTTCGTTGGATGAATTCAGGCCCATTGGCTGGTTTAGGTGAGATTGAATTACAAGGCTTGCAACCGGGTTCTTCCATCATGCCTGGCAAAGTAAATCCTGTGATCCCAGAAGCCGCAGCGATGGCATCAGCGCAAGTCATTGGTAATGACACCACCATTACCGTCGCAGGCCAAGCGGGCAACTTCCAGCTTAACGTCATGCTGCCAGTTATTGCTCATAACGTATTGGAGAGCATCGAGTTACTCTCTAACAGCGCAACCGCTTTAGCTGACAAAGCCATTACGACGTTTGAAGTTCGCCAAGATAACTTGGATGTAGCACTCGCCAAAAACCCTATTTTGGTCACGGCTCTCAACCCGGTCATTGGTTACCTAAAAGCGGCAGAAGTCGCGAAAAAAGCCTACAAACAGGGACGCGCGATTATTGATGTCGCGGAAGAAGAAACTGATTTGGATAGAGCCACACTAGAGCGATTGCTTAATCCAGCCAAACTGACCCAAGGCGGCGTCGCAGAATAAACGGCAAACTCAGCCTATCAACTAAGATTACAAACATCGAGACCTCCATTCGGAGGTCTCTTTTATAGCGATTTTTCAAACACTCCAATCCTAAGCGACTCGATTGAGCACCGAACGCAACTTAAGCGGCTTAACTGGCTTAGCAATAAAGCTGAACCCATTTGCTTTGATGCCATCAAGCATATCATCGGTACGATCTGCACTGATGATGACGCCTTCAAAGCTGTGGCCTAATCTCAGGCGGCATTGCTGTAGCACTTCTAAACCAGTACGACCATCATCAAGTCGGTAATCGGAGAAAATTACATCCGGAATCCAACCATCCTCAAGCGCTTGTAGACTTTCAACTAAATCAATCGCAACTCGTGTATCGCAACCCCATCGGGAAAGTAAGTTTTCCATGCCGACTAGAATGTCAGGCTCATTATCGACACAAAGGATTCTCAGATGACCAAGTTCAGATTGCTTATTCATCGCCACGTGAACTGGATGAGGCTGAACATGATCAGCTTTATCTAGGGTGATGGAAAAAACACTGCCTTTTCCAACCCAAGAGCGCATCGAAATTTCATGCCCAAGTACCTGAGCAATTCCTTTCGAAATCGCCAAACCAAGTCCGAGACCTTGGTCGGAACGAACTTGAGTTCCGCGATTAAACTCTTCAAAAATCTCTTGCTGCTTCTCTTCTTCAATCCCCACTCCATTATCCCATACATCAATACGCACTCGCCCTTTCACGCGGCGAACACCGAGTGCGACTTTGCCATTCGGGTTATAACGAAACGCATTGGTCAGGAAGTTTTGCACCACACGGCGCAGCAGTTTGGGATCCGACTTAACCATGAGTGAGGACGGAATCATGGTGAACTCTATACCTTGCTGTTTGGCTAACGCACTAAACTCAGCATTCAAATTCGATAACACATCATTTAACGCAAAGCCATGCACGTTGACTTCCAACTTGCCCGATTCCAAACGCGAGATATCCAGCAAATCTCCAATTAAGTCTTCGGCAGCCTCTAAAGCACTTTCAATGTGTGCTGACAGCTTTTTGGCTTCGCTGTCTTTGGCGACTTCCGATAGTGAAGATGCGAATAGACGCGCCGCGTTGAGCGGTTGCATCAAGTCATGGCTTACTGCCGCCAAGAACCGTGATTTGGACTTCGATTCCAAATCCGAGCGCTGCGTCGCTTCCACCAGCTGCTTGTTGAGTTGTTCTAATTCTCGAGTCCGCAGACGTACCCTTTCTTCCAATGTCTCGTTGGCGTCTTTCAGTGCTTGCTCTGCATCACGGAATACGGTGATGTCGGTAAAGCTCATCACAAAGCCACCACCTGGCATTGGGTTACCTTGCACCTCTATCACGCGACCATCGGGACGAACCCGAGAAGAGGTGTGCCGAGTCCCTTGCTCAAGGTGATAAACACGGCGACGGACGTGGTCATCAGGGTCACCAGGGCCACACAACCCCTGCTCTGCATTGTGCCGAATCACATCCGCAATCGGTCGACCTACTTGAATCAGGCCTGGCGGAAATTCAAAGAGTTCTAAATAGCGTTGGTTCCACGCAACCAAGCGTAGTTGCTTATCGACGACCGCAATACCTTGTCCAATATGCTCAATCGCGCCTTGGAGTAAACCCCGACTAAAATCGTACAGTTCAGAGGCTTCATCGACGATAGTCGCCACCTCTTCAAGCTGCATGTTTCTTCCTTGCAGAGCGGAAGTAAGTACTAACTTAGCAGAAGATGCTCCAAATACCCCTGCTAGCACACGCTCCGTATGCCGAATCAGAGAAGATGGCGCTTGTTGATTCGGCATCAACTCTTCTCGTTGCTGGCTCCAGTAGGCTTGAAACGCCGCTTTAACTCGCGTTCGTCCTACAAATCTGGATGCTAGCATTTCCAGTTCTGCAACCGTAACGCGGCTCTGGTACAGACTCATATTTTCGCTTTCAGGCAACGGTGTACCAACGAATGATGCCGATTGTAAGCGCTCACTTAGGCTTGGTCGGGTAGCCATAGAAACCACAACAAAACACACTGCATTAGCGACCACGCTGAGGATCATCCCCCAATCTGAAATCGCGATATCAAAGCTAGCCAATACCTCTGGTGGCGTAATCAACCAGATCAGGAAGTTATTACTGGCGTCTCCGGCAAGCATGTCTGTTTGGCTCATTAACGTAATCAACCAGGTAGCAAAACCCACCGCGAGGCCAACATACACACCTTTCTTATTCCCTTGACGCCAATACATACCGCCAACCAGCGCAGGAGCGAATTGCGTGATAGCCGCGAACGATAGAAAGCCGATAGCAGAAAGTGAATGAATGGTGTCCAACGCTTGATAGAAACACCACGCGCCAATCAACAAAACTAAAATCAAACCACGGCGGATCCGCAGTAATAATTCAGAAAAATGGTGATGGTTACGCTGCGTCAGTCGCATGCGACGCAATAGCAATGGCATAACCAAGTCATTCGAGACCATGATCGCTAAGGCAATCGTCGATACGATAACCATGCCACTTGCCGCTGAAGTACCGCCTAGAAACGCAAGCAAGGCGATTTCACTCGCCCCTACCGACATCGGCACACTGATGACATAAGTATCAGGCGAAGCGCCACTCAAGAGACCTTGCCCTACCCATGCAATAGGTAAGACAAAAATCCCCATTAAGATCAGATAAATGGGGAACAACCAACGCGCCACGTGCAAATCTTGAGCGCGTTCATTTTCCACGACCATCGTATGGAATTGTCGCGGAAGGCAAACTATCGCCAGCATCGTGAGTACAGTATGAATCAATATAGTCGGGATATTTGGTGACTGATACGTCTGTGCGGCAACATCAATTAAGCTCAAACTCTCGGTGTTCATCGCCAACCAAACAATGAAGACACCGACCACTAAAAAAGCCAGCAGTTTGATAATGGATTCGAAGGCAATTGCCATCATCATCCCACGATGGTGTTCCGTGTTATCAATGTGGCGGGTACCGAATAGCATCGTAAAAATCGCCAATGCGACCACAACAAACCACGACACGCTATCATTTTGATAACCAAAATCAGTAGCCAGCTCTGGAGCAATGATTTCAAGCCCCATAGTGATACCACGCAGCTGTAAAGCGATGTACGGCAAAATTCCCGCAACCGCTATGAGCGTAACAACCACGGCCAAACCTTGGGATTTACCGTAGCGTGCTCCGATAAAGTCAGCAATCGACGTGATGTGTTCCCGTTTAGCAATCAAAATAAGCCGAGCTAAAACGCGCCATCCGATGGTAAACACTAAAATGGGGGCAATATAGATGGGCAAGAAAGACCAAGGGTTACTGCTGGCCTGCCCGACCGTGCCGTAGAAGGTCCACGATGTACAGTACACCGCAATGGAAAGGCTATAAATCCAAGGCCGCCAGCGCGCTAGCCACCTTTTCTGAATGTCGCCGTACCACGCGATGATAAATAAAGCTCCCAAATACGCTAAAGAAACGGGAACCACCAGCCATCCTTGCATCCGATATCCTTTCTTGCCTTTCTTGCTACTTTTAAAGCAAGAGAATAAAAAAACCTCTCCATGAGGGAGAGGTTTCATTTAACACTGCTTTGATAAAGGAGACAAAGCTTAGTTTTTAACCTTTGTTACATAAGTCTAATTCTGTGTTTCAAGTGGCTTGTCTGATACATCAACCACCTGATGTGGGTCTTGCGAATCAAGCTTGATGAACAGAGCCAATAACCCCATCGCGGCCATGCCCCAGAACACAAGCGGTCCCCAGTGCTCATAACCCCAACCACTCAATACGGTCATTAACGCGATAAATGCGCCCAACGGAATCGCGTTATACAACGCTTGCAACGCTACGATCTTATTTTCTTCGGAGTTTTGGATATATTGGATCGCGGCAATGTGTGCGGTAGCGAAAGTCACACCATGTAGTAGTTGAACAATCACCAAAGCAATAATTGATGTTGTCGACGCCGTAATACCCCAACGCATCATGACACCAACGGCAGCAGCAATAAACAGCGCGCGTATTGACCAACCTACGAATAAGCGCTTACTCAATGCAAACACTGCCACTTCTGCGGCCACTCCTAAGCTCCACAAGTAGCCAATGACATCTTCCGAGTGACCGGCGGCCTTCCAGTGAATCGCACTAAAGCCGTAGTAAGCCGCATGACTGCCCTGAATTAGTGACACCAACACTAAGAATTTTAGTATCGGCTTGTCAGTCAAAAGAGCGGTCAGCTTTGGGCGTTCTGCGCTTTGCCCACCGTGCGTTACAGGCATTGGGTTAGTCGGTCGCATAGCAAACAGCAACGAGATAAACACGCCGAACATCGCAGTGTACAAGATCATATCGGAGCCAAATTCAGCCACCAGGTAGCCCACTGCCGTCGAGCCTGCGATAAAGGCGATCGAACCCCATAGCCGCGTGCGGCCATAATCGAGCATTTTCAGGCGAGCGTAGTAATTTGCCATCGCGTCCGACAACGGAATAATCGGTCCACAACAAAGATTGAACAACACTGTCGCTAGTGCCATTAACCAAAAGCTACCACCCGTAAAAAAGTGAAATCCAACAAAAAGGAGGGCAGCGAAACTCAACCAACGTAAAGCAGGCATAAGATGTTCGACTTTGTGTACTCGTGGGGTGATCACGATATTGGCAACACAACGTGTCGCAAGGCCTAACCCGACCAGCAAACCGATATCTGTCGAAGATACGCCCTGATCCTTAAACCAAAGTGACCAAAATGGCAGATACACGCCATACGCAAAGAAGAATCCGAGAAAGTACTGGGAAATCCAGCCATACGGAGAAGGTTTCAACATTACTAATATCCTAAAACGGGAACACCAACGTTCGAGCCGGGAATTATGGATCGCCATGCGTATTATAAAAAGGGAAGAATAAGAAACTTATCGTTTCCTCGATGGAATACTAACTTTGCGACATTTGGCATCTTCAAGCGAAAACATCGTAATTTAGACCAAAGTCGTCTGGCTTCCGGTAAGAAATTTGTCAGACTTAGAGAGTGTTCCTTCCATCATTATTGGGTGTTCTCATGCCTGACAAATTTAACATGCAATCTCCACCGTTCGATCGCTTAACTGAAGCACAACAAACGCGACTGCGATCCTCTCTGGACGTCGCCTACTATCGAGCTCGAGATGTTATTTTATCCTGCGGACAGAAGAACCCCCACTTACATATTCTGATCAAAGGCGCGGTAGAAGAGCGCTCCAACGATCAACAGGAAGTGTTCGCACATTATGCCAACGACGATATGTTCGATGTACGCTCGTTACTTGAAGACAAGGTACGTCATCACTACATCGCGCTTGAGGACACGCTCTCTTACCTACTGCCGAAAGAAGTTTTCCTTGCCCTTTACAACGAAAATGGCCAGTTTGCAGCCTATTTCGATAACAATTTATCGAAACGGCAAGAGCTCATCGAAGCGGCCCATCAACAGCAAAACTTAGCGGAGTTTATTCTCACTAAAGTTGACCGCAGCATTTATCACCCACCGATGATCCTTGAACCAAATACACCAATTAACGAGGTAACGCGTGCCTTAAAAGAAAATGGGATTGACGCTGCATTGGTTCAACTCCATGGCGATGATCCACGATTGGAAAAATGGCCATCAGCCCACCCGTACGCAATAGTGACTCGTACTAATATGCTGCATTCTGTGATGATAGATGGTTGCGCGCTCGACACACCAGTGGGTGAGATCGCGAGCTTTCCTGTTTATCACGTTGATGATGGTGACTTTCTATTCAACGCCATGATCACAATGACCAGAAATAGAATGAAACGCCTCATGGTATGTGAAGGCAACAGAGCCGTCGGCATGCTGGATATGACCCAAATTCTCAGCGCGTTCTCAACCCACTCTCACGTGTTAACGCTCAGTATTGCTCGAGCAAGCAGCGTGGAAGAGCTCGCTTTGGCCTCAAACCGCCAACGTCAATTGGTCGAGAGCTTATTGAAAAACGGCATCCGCACTCGCTTCATCATGGAGCTTATCTCAGCCGTAAACGAACAAATTATAGAGAAAGCGTTCGAGTTAGTGATACCACCAGCCTTGCACGACCATTGTTGCTTGATCGTACTCGGCTCTGAAGGCCGAGGAGAGCAAATTCTCAAAACCGATCAAGACAATGCCCTGATTATTCAAGATGGTCTGGAATGGCCTCATTGCGAACAAGTGATGCAATCCTTCACACACACCCTACAACAGCTCGGTTATCCACTTTGCCCTGGTAAAGTGATGGTTAACAACCCGAAATGGGTCAAAACACAGCAAGAATGGATAAGTACCCTAAACCACTGGATAGCTAAAGCCGAACCAGAACAAATCATGGACTTAGCCATTTTCAGTGACGCCCATGCTGTTGCTGGGAATTGCGAGCTGCTGGCTCCAATTGCGGCGCATCTTCGTGACACAATGAAAGATCGCATGTTGATATTGTCTGACTTTACTCGCCCTGCCTTGCAGTTTTCGGTGCCCCTAACTCTATTTGGCAACGTAAAAAGTGCTAAAGACGGATTGGACATTAAACGCGGCGGTATTTTCCCAATTGTACACGGCATTCGCGCCTTGTCTTTGGAGTATGCCATTGAAGAGAAGAACACGTTTGAACGCATTGAAGCTCTGAGAAATAAGCGCATCTTAGAACCCGAAACAGCAGATAATCTCAACGAAGCACTAAAATTGTTCTTTAAACTTCGCCTTAATCAGCAACTCAAAAAGCAAGAAGCGTTGAATAACATTGATATTAAACAACTGGATAGAACTGAGCGTGATTTGCTTCGCCACAGCTTACATGTGGTGAAGAAATTTAAGCAATTTTTAGGCTTCCATTATCAAATTCGTGATTAACCCTGATTTTCATAAATCACAGAGGCGTAGGCAATGAACTGGTTACAACGCAAATACTGGCACTACAAACTGAAAGGTTCGCCTTATCAGTCGCTGTTTTGCACGCCAGATAAAACAGAATACGTCTCTCTTGACTGCGAAACCACCAGCCTTGACCCAAATCGCGCCGAGCTGGTTACTATTGCAGCCACCAAGATCATCGACAACCGCATCATCACCAGTCAACCATTTGAAGTCCGCTTACGCGCTCCGCAATCGCTCGACTCTGGCTCGGTCAAGATCCATCGAATTCGCCACCAAGACTTAGCCGATGGCATCAGTGAAAAAGAGGCGCTGCTCGAGCTGCTCGACTTTATCGGCAACCGACCACTTGTGGGCTATCACATTCGTTACGATAAAAAGATCTTAGACCTTGCTTGTCTGCGGCAACTTGGCTTCCCACTTCCTAACCCACTTATCGAGGTCAGTCAGATTTATCACGATAAGTTGGAACGACATTTGCCGAATGCCTATTTCGACTTAAGTCTGGATGCCATTTGTAAACACCTCGAACTTCCTATCCAAGACAAACACGACGCCTTGCAAGACGCGATTTCTGCCGCTTTGGTCTTTGTCCGCTTAACGAAAGGCGATTTACCCAACCTAACCGCGCCGTATACATAAAAATCAGTTGACCTAGCTCCCAGAAATACTTTTGTTTCAGCGATTTCCCGGCGCTTCCATCACTCTCATCCTAAAGTCTAATTGTGGAAATACGCGCGGTGACTGACAGTTATAAGCACAACGTCGTCATTACCACGACCAAGTTATTTAGAACCAAAAAACAGCCCTACAAAAATATATTCAAAATCTTATCTAGATTGGTGTAAGGCCGAGAAATAAGGCACAAGGAGAGAAGCCATGAGCGAAGCCCACGTTTATCCGGTAAAAGAAAATATTAAAACTCATACACACGCGGATAATGATACTTACTTAGCCATGTATCAGCAGTCGGTAACCGATCCAGAGGGCTTCTGGAACGAACACGGCAAAATCGTTGATTGGATCAAACCTTTCACCAAAGTAAAAAGCACTTCTTTCGACACTGGCCATGTTGATATTCGCTGGTTTGAAGATGGCACACTGAACGTCTCGGCTAACTGTATTGACCGTCATCTTGCAGAACACGGGGACGACGTCGCCATCATTTGGGAAGGCGATGATCCAGCCGACGACAAAACACTCACTTTCAACGAACTGCACAAAGAAGTGTGTAAATTCTCCAACGCATTGAAAGAGCAAGGCGTACGCAAGGGAGACGTGGTGTGTCTATACATGCCAATGGTGCCAGAAGCCGCTGTGGCTATGCTCGCTTGTACCCGTATTGGTGCGGTTCACACCGTAGTATTTGGCGGTTTCTCACCAGAAGCACTATCCGGCCGTATCATCGACTCTGACGCTAAAGTCGTGATCACCGCAGACGAAGGCGTACGTGGCGGACGCGCTGTTCCACTGAAAAAGAACGTGGATGAAGCACTAACCAACCCAGACGTAAAAACCATCAATAAAGTCGTCGTGCTTAAACGTACAGGTGGTGATGTTGAATGGCATGAACACCGTGATGTTTGGTGGCACGAAGCAACAGCCAACGTTTCTGACGTTTGCCCACCAGAAGAGATGAAAGCCGAAGACCCGCTGTTCATCCTCTACACATCTGGCTCGACAGGTAAACCTAAAGGCGTACTACATACTACAGGCGGTTACCTCGTCTACGCGGCAATGACCTTTAAATATGTCTTCGATTATCAACCAGGTGAAACCTTCTGGTGTACCGCGGATGTGGGCTGGATTACAGGCCATACTTACCTAATTTATGGTCCACTAGCGAACGGGGCCAAAACCATTCTGTTTGAAGGTGTTCCAAACTACCCAAGCACGGCTCGTATGAGTGAAGTGGTTGATAAGCACCAAGTGAACATTCTCTACACTGCGCCAACCGCTATTCGTGCACTAATGGCAAAAGGTAACGAAGCGGTAGCAGGGACATCACGTTCAAGCTTACGTGTTATGGGTTCAGTAGGTGAGCCTATCAACCCTGAAGCGTGGGAGTGGTACTACAAAACGATTGGTAACGAGAGCTCGCCTATCGTTGATACTTGGTGGCAAACAGAGACCGGCGGTATCTTAATTGCACCACTACCAGGTGCAACAGACTTAAAACCAGGCTCAGCAACTCGACCATTCTTCGGAGTCCAACCTGCACTGGTTGATAACATGGGCAACATCATTGAAGAAACCGCAGCAGAAGGTAACTTGGTGATCCTTGATTCATGGCCAGGTCAGATGCGTACTGTTTATGGCGACCACGAGCGCTTTGAACAGACCTACTTCTCAACCTTCAAGGGAATGTACTTTACTAGTGATGGTGCTCGTCGTGACGAAGACGGTTACTACTGGATCACAGGCCGTGTTGATGACGTACTAAACGTGTCGGGTCACCGCATGGGTACCGCTGAAATAGAATCGGCTCTTGTCGCACATCATAAAATTGCTGAGGCCGCTATTGTGGGCATTCCGCATGATATCAAAGGCCAAGCTATCTACGCTTACATTACCTTGAACGATGGTGAACTCCCGTCAGCAGAGCTACACAAAGAAGTGAAAGATTGGGTGCGTAAAGAAATTGGTCCAATTGCAACACCAGATGTACTGCACTGGACGGATTCCTTACCGAAGACTCGTTCTGGTAAGATCATGCGTCGAATCCTACGTAAAATTGCAACGGGTGATACCAGCAACCTCGGAGACACATCAACGCTTGCCGATCCGAGCGTTGTAGATAAACTTATCGCAGAGAAAGCAGAATTGGCATAAATTCAACCAACTGTTTTAAAAGCACTTTAAAAACCGCCATCACTCATGGCGGTTTTTTGCTTTAGTGCACAAATTGGCCACATAAAAAATATGGCAATTATGTTGTTTTTGTTAACTTGGTTACAGAAACGAGAGTGGCTATTAGGAGATTAGACCAGTAAATTGCTGCTAATTGCTATGAATTAGCTATAATCTTGGTCGATTTTTTAAAATTTGCTCGGTTTTAACAAAAAAATCGTGCTGAACTATCGTATATTTGGGAATATAAACGTTCCACTCACGATAAGGGAAGATAGCAACACAATGTCTGCAAAGTCACGGATTCTTGTTCTAAACGGACCAAATCTTAATCTATTGGGTCTGCGCGAACCGACACACTATGGTCACAGTACCTTAGCTCAAGTTGTGGATACTCTTACAGAGCAAGCCCATAACGCTGGGGTAGAACTGGAACACCTACAATCAAATCGTGAGTACGAACTGATTGAAGCCATTCACGCTGCCTATGGCAAGATTGACTTCATCATCATCAATCCAGCGGCTTTCACTCATACTAGTGTGGCGCTGCGAGATGCATTACTTGGCGTCGCCATCCCATTTATTGAGGTGCACTTATCAAATGTGCACGCACGTGAACCATTCCGTCATCACTCTTATCTGTCAGATAAAGCAGAGGGTGTGATTTGCGGTTTAGGCGCACAAGGTTATGAATTTGCTCTGTCTGCAGCGATCAATAAGCTACAGGCAAAGTAACCCTAACACTCTGCAACCCTACGAGGGTTGTCTTAATCACAAGATAAAAGAGAAAGAAAAGATGGATATTCGTAAAATCAAGAAGCTAATTGAGTTAGTTGAAGAGTCTGGCATTGCTGAGCTAGAGATCTCTGAAGGTGAAGAGTCAGTGCGCATCAGCCGTCATGGCACTGCAGCTCCTCAAGCACCAATTCACTACGCAGCAGCTCCAGCGGCGGCACCTGCTCCAGTAGCAGCGGCACCAGTAGCGGAAGCGCCAGCAGCAGAAGCTCCAGCAGCAACACCTGCAGGTCACCAAGTTCTTTCTCCAATGGTTGGTACTTTCTACCGCTCTCCAAGCCCAGACTCTAAAGCATTCGTAGAAGTGGGTCAGAAAGTAAATGCTGGCGATACTCTATGTATTGTTGAAGCAATGAAAATGATGAACCAAATCGAAGCGGACAAATCTGGCGTTGTTACAGCAATCCTAGCTGAAGACGGCCAACCAGTTGAATTCGACCAACCTCTTGTTGTAATCGAATAAGCGGGGCTTGCTTTATGCTAGACAAAGTAGTCATCGCGAACCGAGGTGAAATTGCACTTCGTATTCTTCGCGCTTGTAAAGAATTAGGTATTAAGACCGTCGCTGTTCACTCAACAGCGGACCGCGATCTTAAGCACGTACTACTCGCAGACGAAACCGTATGTATCGGCCCTGCTCGTGGTATCGACAGCTACCTAAACATTCCACGCATCATTTCTGCAGCAGAAGTGACTGGTGCTGTGGCTATCCACCCAGGTTACGGCTTCCTGTCTGAGAACGCAGACTTCGCAGAGCAAGTTGAGCGCAGTGGTTTCATCTTCGTTGGTCCAAAGGCAGACACTATCCGCCTAATGGGCGATAAAGTATCTGCTATCAATGCAATGAAGAAAGCAGGCGTTCCTTGTGTACCGGGTTCTGACGGCCCTCTAGACAATGACGAAGAGAAAAACAAAGCATTTGCTAAGCGCATTGGTTACCCAGTAATCATCAAAGCATCTGGCGGCGGCGGCGGTCGTGGTATGCGTGTTGTTAGAGCAGAGAAAGACCTTATCCAAGCCATTGCAATGACACGTGCTGAAGCAAAAGCGGCGTTCAACAATGACATGGTTTACATGGAGAAATTCCTAGAAAACCCTCGTCACGTTGAAGTTCAGGTTATTGCTGACGGTCAAGGCGGCGCAATCCACCTTGGTGAGCGTGACTGTTCAATGCAACGTCGTCACCAAAAAGTAGTGGAAGAAGCTCCAGCACCTGGTATCACCGAAGAAATGCGTAAGTACATCGGTGAACGCTGTACTCGTGCATGTATCGAGATCGGTTACCGCGGCGCAGGTACGTTTGAATTCCTATACGAGAACGGTGAGTTCTACTTCATCGAAATGAACACTCGTATTCAGGTAGAGCACCCAGTAACAGAGATGGTTACTGGCATCGACCTAATCAAAGAACAGCTTCGTGTTGCAGCGGGTCAGCCTCTGTCATTCACTCAAGATGATATTAAGATCCGTGGCCATGCGATTGAGTGTCGTATCAACGCAGAAGACCCTGAGCGCTTCCTACCATCTCCGGGTAAGATCGAGCGTTTCCACGCTCCTGGCGGTATGGGTGTACGTTGGGAATCTCATATCTACACAGGCTACACAGTACCACCTCATTACGATTCAATGATTGGTAAACTGATCACTTACGGTGAGAACCGTGATGTAGCGATTGCACGTATGAAAAACGCACTGGGTGAGATGATCATCGAAGGCATCAAAACTAACGTGCCACTGCAGTTCTCCATTATGAATGACGAAAACTTCCAACACGGTGGTGCAAACATCCACTACCTAGAGAAGAAGCTTGGCTTACAATAAGCCTAAGCAAACGTCTTAAAAAATGCCCACTCCCGTGGGCATTTTTGTTTTACATGTACGCGAACGGCTCAACATATAAATCGGCTTATTTGGGTATATACTCAAACATATCGTAGAGTTCTGGTAAACTCTGCGCCACTTCATTCACTTTAAGAGCAAAAACCAATGCCTTGGATTCAAATCAAACTCAACGCGACCAATGAAAACGCTGAGCAAATCGGCGATATGCTAATGGAAGAGACTGGCGCGCTGTCTGTTACATTCTTAGACGCGCAGGATACACCTGTATTCGAACCTCTACCTGGCGAAACTCGCTTATGGGGCGATACTGATATTCTGGCACTGTATGATGCAGAAGCAGACACTAACTTCATCATCGACCAAATTAAAGCGAGCAATATGCTGGCTGACAATTTTGCTTACAAAGTAGAACAGCTTGAAGATAAAGACTGGGAACGCGAATGGATGGAAAACTTCCACCCAATGAAATTTGGTGAACGCCTATGGATTTGTCCAAGCTGGCGCGACATTCCAGATCCTGACGCTGTTAATGTTATGTTGGATCCAGGCCTTGCATTCGGTACGGGTACTCACCCTACAACAGCGCTTTGTCTTGAGTGGCTAGAAAGCATGGACTTAAGCGGTAAGACCGTTATCGACTTCGGTTGTGGCTCAGGTATTCTTGCGATCGCAGCGATCAAATTGGGCGCTGAAAAAGTGATAGGGATCGACATTGATCCGCAAGCCCTGCTTGCTTCAAAAGACAATGCTGAGCGTAATGGCGTTGCAGACAAACTAGAAGTTTACTTACCGCAAAATCAACCTGAAGGTCTCGTCGCTGACGTCGTTGTGGCCAACATCCTTGCGGGACCTTTACGTGAACTTGCACCTATCATCAAAGGGCTAGTTAAGCCAAATGGCGACCTCGCTATGTCCGGCGTATTAGACACTCAAGCTGAAGATGTTGCGAACTATTACCGTGACGAGCTTCACATTGACCCGATTGTTGAACAAAGTGAATGGTGTCGCATCTCTGGTCGTAAGCAAGGCTAGACAAGGTTTTCAGAGCTAATTGTTTGAAATTCATACAATTTACAAAAACAATTTGTAAATGCTCAAATATTAGTCTTTTCACGCAGTGAAAAAATGCGTAAAATGCGCGCCCTTGCTGGTACAGAACTGTGATGACGTTTTGAAAATCGGAAACTATCAACTTAAGAACAATCTAATCGTAGCCCCTATGGCTGGTGTAACGGATAGACCGTTTCGCGAGTTGTGTCTTCGCTATGGTGCGGGAATGGCCGTCAGTGAAATGATGTCTGCTAACCCAAAACTATGGGGAACGTCAAAGTCGAAACAGCGCATGGTACACGAGGGCGAATCGGGCATTCGCTCTGTACAGATTGCGGGTTCCGATCCACAGCTTATGGCGGACGCAGCTCAATTCAGTGTTGAGAACGGTGCACAAATCATCGACATCAACATGGGCTGCCCGGCAAAAAAAGTGAATAAGAAGCTAGCGGGCTCTGCTCTGCTTCAATACCCAAACATTATCGAAGAGATTTTGAAAGCGGTCGTGAATGCAGTGGACGTTCCTGTAACGTTAAAGACTCGAACTGGCTGGGATACAGACAACAAGAACTGTGTCCAGATCGCTAAATTAGCCGAAAACTGCGGCATACAAGCTCTTGCTCTGCATGGCAGAACGAAAGCATGTATGTACAAAGGTGAGGCCGAATACGACAGCATTAAAGCGGTAAAAGAGGCGATTTCAATTCCGGTTATCGCGAACGGTGATATCGATAGCCCGGAGAAAGCCAAATTTGTACTGGAGTACACCGGTGCGGACGCTTTAATGATTGGACGCCCTGCCCAGGGTCGTCCTTGGATTTTCCAGGAAATCCATCACTATTTGGAAAACGGCACCACAATGGAGGAGCTTCCAACTGAGGAAGTGAAAACCATTATGCTTGGTCATGTGAATGCTCTGCATGAATTTTATGGGGAGTTCTTAGGTCCACGTATCGCGCGCAAGCACGTTGGGTGGTACCTGAAAGAGCATGAACAGGCAAGTGAGTTTCGCCGTACCTTCAACGCTATCGACGCAGCTCCGCTGCAAATTGAGGCGTTAGAAGGTTATTTTGATAACGTTGCATCATAATTAAGAGAAGAGCTAGACCGAATATGTTCGAACAAAATCTGACTTCAGAAGCATTAACAGTAACTACAGTAACGTCACAAGACCAGATTACTCAGAAGCCTTTACGTGACTCTGTTAAAGCGTCTCTTAAAAACTACCTTGCTCAACTAAACGGCCAGGAAGTAACAGAACTATACGAATTAGTTCTAGCTGAAGTTGAACAGCCACTACTAGATACTATCATGCAGTACACTCGCGGTAACCAAACTCGCGCAGCAACTATGATGGGTATCAACCGCGGTACTCTTCGCAAGAAACTTAAGAAATACGGCATGAACTAAGACCGTTTTTCAAAAAGTATTTGGAACAAGCCGTTACCTTTTTAGGTAACGGCTTTTCTTTATCTACTAAAACACTACGAATAACGCTCACTTTGTTCAGTATTACCAACTGGCTTTAAGATAACTACTGCTGAGCCAAACAATAGGAAAGCCACGAAAGCGACCCATTCATTGCCTACAGAATACGCGAAGCCCGCCAAGGCAGACCAAATCGCGACACCAAAGTGCATCATACTCATTCCAGAAGACATTAACACACCTCGATATTCATCAGATAAGCTTGCGATATGTGCTTGTAATGCCGGAGAACCAACCCCTCCAGCAAGAGACCAGAGCACTAGAGCTGGAAGATAAGCGGTCACCGTACTCATCTCATTTGAGAACACCCATGCACTGCAAGGTATGCACACCATTAAAGCCACTCGCATAACGGCTCGAGAGCTACCAAGCCAGCGAGAAGCTCTCGCCACGCACATATTTCCAACCACACTCACGATCCCTAGAGCTGCATAAATAGCGCCCACCCAACCGAGCGCCAAATCACTGGTATCTCGAATATGAAGGCCTATCAGGTTAAATACACCAATACCTCCCCCTAGGCCTAAACACATCGCTAGAATCGCCCTCAACGCGCCTGGAAGATGAATGACGTCTGTGATAGGTGGCAGAGTATCTGACTTCTTGGACTCATTATGCTTGTTGTTCATGGACACTACGCTCATGGCACCGACAAAAAGAGCCGCAACGCCCAAAATAATAAAAGCGGCACGCCATGATAAAAGCTGGGTCAACAATGCTCCGATCGCCGGGCTAGTTATCATACCTAGCGTTAATCCCGCCTGAACCATCACAATTTGACGCATCGCTCTATTACCCTTCGCGTCTCCCGCTAACGCGAATGCAATTGGTAACATGCCTGCACTTGCAATACCAGTGATCACTCGAGTTGCAATAGCAAGTTCAAAATCATGAACTATGCCCGTCGTAATAGACGCAACCCCAAATACAAAGCAAGCAGGCACCATGATACGAATACGCCCAACTCGGTCTGATAAACGGCCCAAGTAAGGAGCGCAAATTGCTATGGCTAAACTATATGCTGTAATAAATAAGGTCACCTGACTCGGTTGAACACTTAAATCATTTCCGATAGGTTCAAGAATAGATCCAAGCATCAACTCATCAGCACCAACAAGAAAAGCCACGAGAAATAGGATCATGGACTGCATCATAGCTCCACCTCCTGTTCTGTTTCCGATTCAGCACAAGTGAGCAACGAAATATCTAAAACTCTATCAGGCCAAGATTGCAAAAATGCCTTCTCATGAGATACTACAATCACGCTACCGGAAAAGCGCTGGAGAGCCTCTTTAAGCGCATTTTTACTGCTGCTATCCAAATGTGTTGTTGGTTCGTCCAACAGCAAAACATTGCATTTCTGAACCGATAAACAACACAACTTCACCCGAGTTTGCTCACCACCGCTCAATGTATCTAAGTGGCGCTGCGTCTTATCCCCCGTAATCCCAAAGCGAGCTAATAGCTTGCGTGACTCTTTGCTTGAGATTGTTGGCGCACAAGAGCACAGCTCCTGTTCAGGTGTGTTCTGAGGATGGCGCCAAGACAAATCTTGAGAAAAATAACCAATCATTGCACCTTTTGCCAATACCACCTCACCAGAGAGTGGCTCGATCTCCCTCATCAGGGTTTTAAGTAAGGTCGACTTACCCACGCCGTTAAAACCAGCAACAACCAACTTTTCCCCGCGCGCTAACGTGATATCAAGCGCAGGAAGCAGAGGCTGCTGATAACCTATCATCAACGCTTTTGTGTCAATCACATACTGTTGCCCAATAGGCTGGTGAGCAAAGTCAAACATCGATACTTTTTCTATATTATTCAGTTGAATAGGTTCGATTTTATCCAGTTTTTTCTTGCGTCCCTTAGCAAGACTCGCGTTAACTCCAGCGCCATTTTTGGCAATAAATTGCTCTAACTTTCGAATTTCATTTTGCTGAGCCTTATATTGCTTTTCTAACAAAGCACCGTCGTGATGCTTTTGCTGCATTGCTTTGACATAAGTGCCGCTGTATTTTCGGACCGTTTGATAATCAATATCACAAATACTGGTCGCTACTTGATTAAGGAAGTCAATGTCATGAGAAACCAGTAAAACAGTGCCAGTGTAATCGTTGAGAAACGTGACCAACCATTCAATGTGCAGAGCATCAAGATAGTTTGTCGGCTCGTCGAGAATTAACACATCGGGGTTGCGGAGTAACAACCTCCCTAAAAGGACTTTGTGCCTTTGACCGCCACTTAGCGAGACAAGCGGTGTATCTAAGCCAAATTGATAAATACCAAGACCTACAGCAACTCGTTCAATTTTGGTATTAATTGCATAGAAGTCTTCATCTTCTAAATATGCCTGTAGCCGAGCGACTTGGCTTAAAAGAGATGTAGAGTGAGACTCGGTCATCGCATGATACAAAGTCCAAAGCTTTTGCTCTGCAGCGTATAAACTCTCAAAAGAGCCCTTTAAACACTCATGAACTGTCAGCACATTATCGATCTTAAAATGTTGTTCTAAATACCCCACCTCAAGGTTTGGTAACCATTCAATGCAGCCCTTATCTGCAGATAATTCACCGAAAAGCAGTTTCAATAAGGTGCTTTTTCCAACACCATTCGCTCCGGTGATACCTATTTTCTCTCCCACGTTAATACGAAAGGTCACGTTGTTGTATAACGTCTTATCAGCTATCTGATAAGACAAATTTTTAACTTGTAAAATACTCATGTTTTCAACCAAATAAAAAAGGGCCGGTGATCAATACCGGCCCTTATTTCAATACTGGGTAATGCTTTGTAGCTGCTTAACAGATACAAAAAGGCCGATGATGAAATATCACCGGCCATCTCTTCTCTTTTATCAGGTGTACAAGATCCTGCGTATAACTTCAGCGAAGCTACCCACGCATAAAACACCTGATGAAGATTAATTTAAGACTCCGAGCAACACTTCATCGCGTTTTTTGCACGGAGTTCAGCCTTCTTACAAAGCTTTTAAACAAGAGATATAACATGATTTACTGTCGAAAAAACATTCGATGTGAAGCGTACACCTTTAGAATAAAAAGTACCAGATAATTATTAAAACTATCGTGACTTACACGAAGGTCCACTGAAAGAAGACTTTTCCTCAGTCAATGTGCCAGGTGAACGGCTTACTCAGCAAACACAGCTATGAAAGCACCTATACCGCTCACGTTATACGTACGTAGTGGTGGCTTTGAAGGTTGAAGAGGGTTAGAGGGAAGAAGTAGCGAATATACTTTAAGACACTGGCTTAAATAGATCGACAAAACAAAATCCATGTTTGGAAAGTTTTAAATGCGCTGAGTTTATATTAATAAGCGCCTATGGCTAAATCAAAACATCTAAAGCAGAGAAATCTCCCCCGAAAATAACATAACCTAGTGAATAAATTCTCCAGGTAATAATAAAGGAAGCTTTGGTAAGTTAAGCACAGGGGCTCAAAACTAGCGCTCGAGACTGCAGAAACCACACAAAACTGCGTTCCACTTCACTCATAACAGGGCTTAGAAAGCATCGCCAGAGGGAAGCCGGCCTCTCGATACAAGGTTTCAATATGAAAGTGAGTTTCAGGTAAGTCGGGGGAACCAGAACGAAAAAAGCCTCAGTCTTTCGACTGAGGCTTAATATAAGTGGCGGAGTGGACGGGACTCGAACCCGCGACCCCCGGCGTGACAGGCCGGTATTCTAACCAACTGAACTACCACTCCGCAGTGGTATCACTCGCTTTAATAAGCAAGTGTCCGC
>NZ_JAKKCS010000018.1:0-115582 GCF_021728075.1 Vibrio sp. D54
GATGGTAGCAGAGTCCGTAGATATCTATAATCAAATGAGGCCTCATACGGCTTTAAAATACAAAACGCCCGATGAAGTACATCGAGCGTTTTAGTTAAAAAGTGTCAACCCATATCAGGACGGGTCAAATTTCCAGCTTCTTGGCAGCCTTTAACTTGGCCAATCTATCTTGCTGTAATTGATCGTAGATTTGCGCCAGCTCCAAGAAAGAATAGCGATGCTCAACATAATCGTAAACGTTGAACGAAATCGCGAGCTTATAAAGTGAGATGGCACTTGCGATATCACCTTCAAGCTGATTACGCTTTCCAAGGTAGAAATACGTTTCCGTCAATCGTTCAGCTAGGCGATAATTCTCTCTTGTTCCATCCATAATTGCTTTAAGCGCGTCTTCGTCCGAGACATCTCGCAGCATGATGGCAACAAGAACCCACCCCCACTCTTCACTACGATCACGTAAATAACGCTGTTGAAGGTTCGCTTTTGCTTGCTCTGGATTTTGCTCAGCTTCGATGATGTACAGCCATAATGAACGAAAAGGATCCGTTGGCATTTCTTGATAATGCTTGGTCATATCTTCTAAAGCGAGATCGATTCGGCCACCATAATATAGTGCAATCGCACGGTTGCGCTCAGCATAGGTATTATCCGGAGCCAACTCTATGGTCGAGTCAAACGCTTCATATGCCGCATCAAACTCTCCTACTTGGGTAAAGTATACTCCCAAAAGATTGAAGATGTCCGGCTGAGCAGGATTCAACTGCAAAGACTGGTTAAAGTCCAAACGGGCAAGATCACGCAAACCAACGCTGTCGTAGTAGCTACCGCGCTCATAATGCATTTTAGCGCGCACTTCATCACTAAGGTCGGGACGTTGTAGCAACTGCGATAGACGCGCGATTTGTACTTCTTGTTGAACACTAGGCTGAAGTGGCACCGCCATCGGTGGATATAACCACTTTTGTGCTGATTGTTGAGAAGTATTTGCACAACCGGTCAGCGCGATAGCAACACATAAAATTGCGGTTTGAAACCATTTCACTAATTGATACTCCTGTTTGGACCGCTCAAGATTTGTTTCTCTTAATGCAATATAGGCGATAACCTCGTTTGAGGTTAATACATCGAAACAAACCAAAAAAGGGGAGCGAAAATGCTCCCCTTTTATAACATGCTTTCAGGCCCTTAATCTAATAAAAGGCTGAAAGTCTCATTTTGTCTTACTCGTCTTTAGCAGCCGGTGCTTCAGCAGCAGCTTCTTCAGCTGGCTTTTCTACCGCTTCTTTCATGCTTAGACGTACACGGCCTTGGCGGTCGATTTCAAGAACTTTAACTTGAACTTCTTGACCTTCAGCTAGGTAGTCAGACACTTTCTCTACGCGTTTTTCTGCGATTTGAGAAATGTGTACAAGACCATCTTTGCCTGGAAGAACCGTTACGAATGCACCGAAGTCAGCTAGACGTGCAACTTTACCTGTGTAGATACGGCCCACTTCCACTTCAGCAGTGATCTCTTCGATACGGCGGATAGCTTCTTTCGCAGCAGTGCCTTCAGTTGCCGCAATCTTGATAGTACCGTCGTCTTCGATTTCGATAGTTGTACCAGTCTCTTCAGTTAGAGCACGGATAACTGCACCACCTTTACCGATAACGTCTTTGATCTTCTCAGCGCTGATCTTCATCGTGTGAATACGCGGAGCAAATTCAGAGATGTCTTCACGAGCACCAGAGATTGCTTCATCCATTACAGATAGGATGTGCTTACGTGCGCCTTGAGCTTGGTTAAGCGCAATTTGCATGATTTCTTTAGTGATGCCTTCGATCTTGATGTCCATTTGAAGTGCAGTGATACCAGTGTTAGTACCTGCTACTTTAAAGTCCATGTCACCTAGGTGGTCTTCATCGCCAAGGATGTCAGAAAGTACAACGAAATCGTCACCTTCTTTAACAAGACCCATTGCAATACCAGCAACAGATGCTTTGATTGGTACACCTGCGTCCATAAGCGCAAGAGAAGTACCACATACTGAAGCCATTGAAGATGAACCGTTAGATTCAGTGATTTCCGATACAACACGTACTGTGTATGGGAACTCATCAACAGAAGGCATTACTGCAGCAATACCACGCTTCGCCAGTTTACCGTGGCCGATTTCACGACGCTTAGGAGAACCTACAAAACCAGTTTCACCTACACAGTATGGAGGGAAGTTGTAGTGCAGTAGGAAGTGATCTTTACGCTCACCAGTTAGCTCATCGATGATTTGAGCATCACGCTGAGTACCTAGCGTTGCCGTAACGATCGCCTGAGTTTCACCACGAGTGAATAGCGCGCTACCGTGAGTACGAGGAAGAACACCAGTACGTACATCTAGTGCACGAACCATGTCTTTTTCACGGCCATCGATACGAGGGTTACCTGCAATAATACGGCTACGTACCACTGTCTTCTCTAGATCATGGAAGATAGTGTGGATTTCTTTTGTGTCTGCTTCAGGATCTTCAGCAAGAAGAACTTCATTTACTTCCGCAGCGATCTCATGGATGCGGTCGTAACGAGCCATTTTCTCAGTAATTTGGTAAGCTTCAACAAGTTTAGCTTCTGCTAGATCAGCAATCTTATTTTTAAGCGCTGTGTTCTCTTCAGGAGCAACCCAATCCCAAGCAGGAGTTGCAACTTCTGCTTTGAATTCGTTGATAGCTTGAATAGCAACTTGTTGTTGGTCATGACCATAAACAACCGCCGCTAGCATTTCTTCTTCAGTTAGGTTGTCCGCTTCTGACTCAACCATCAGTACTGCTGACTCTGTACCTGCAACAACAAGGTCAAGCTTAGAAGTTTCTAGTTCAGTTTGGCTAGGGTTAAGTACAAGCTGACCATCGATATGACCAACACGCGCCGCACCGATAGGGCCGTTGAATGGAATGCCAGAGATAGCAAGAGCAGCAGAAGTACCGATCATTGTAACGATATCTGGCTGAACATCTGGGTTTACAGACATTACTGTCGCGATAACCTGAACTTCGTTTTTAAACGCGTCTGGGAATAGCGGACGGATTGGACGGTCGATTAGACGAGCTGTTAGCGTTTCGCCTTCAGAAGGACGACCTTCACGTTTGAAGAAGCCGCCTGGGATTTTACCCGCAGCGTAAGTACGCTCTTGGTAGTTAACCGTTAGTGGGAAGAAGTCTTGACCTGCAACGGCTTCTTTTTTACCTACAACAGATACGAATACAGACGTATCATCCATTGTGACCATAACTGCTGCTGTAGCTTGACGTGCAATAACGCCAGTTTCTAAAGTAACTGTGTGGTTACCGTACTGGAACGTTTTAACAACTGGTTTTTCGAACATTGTTATTCCTTGTTTCTAATCTTCCTTTAGTGCTTAAAGAAATCTTAGATGTGTTAATTGACACTCAAGGCATTACGAATCGCGACTAGTAAAAAGAAACTCGGAAATTCCTTTTGAATAGTCGCGACCTTTTGGTCGACGTGGTTGACTGTAATGCTATGAGCTTTTGAGAAAACCTCTTACAAGGTTTAGCCGCCAGTATTATAACGGCATAAGTCTAATTTGGCTAAATTTAGGCAACAAAAAAGGGGCATAAAGCCCCTTTTTAGACAAACTGCTATGCAGTCGCTGATTAGCGACGTAGGCCTAGACGTTTGATTAGGTCTTGGTAGCGAGCTAGGTTTTTACCTTTTAGGTAATCTAGAAGCTTACGACGACGAGAAACCATGCGTAGAAGACCACGACGGCTGTGGTGATCGCCTTTGTGCGCTTTGAAGTGACCTTGTAGGTGGTTGATAGAAGCTGTAAGTAGAGCTACTTGAACTTCTGGTGAACCAGTGTCGCCTTCGCCTTGTGCGTATTCTGCAACGATTGCTGCTTTAGTTTCTGCATTCAGAGACATAATTCTCTCCTAATAAGAGTAGGTTTAAAGTTGTAGCAGCCAATCTCTGATTCAGCCGCTACGCGAAGCGCGGATTATAGGGAAATTTCCTATCTCGTGCAATATAAAAATACCGACACTCAGGTCGGTATTTTCAATCATTTACTTGGATGCAACGTCATCTCGGAACACGACCAATCGCTTAGGAGCGATTTTGCCATCTTCGTTCATTTCGCCAACGCCAATAAACAAGCGTTCTTCACCCATAGTAAGGCGAAGTGAGCCCTCAGTCGGAGCACCAAATACTTGAACGGGCTGCCCATGTTGGACCATATCCGCCAGTTCAGGCACCAAGTTGACTTCTGGTAAGTCTTCTACCGCTGTATCCATTGGCAAAAGCAGTGGGTCCAGTAGTTCTCGAGGCGCTCGTTCCTCGCGGTGAGCTTGCTCTAGCAACTCATTTAGTTGCTCAAGTGTTACCATATTCTCGTAAGGGTATTTAGCAACACCAGTACGACGAAGCATAGTTACGTGCGCACCACAACCTAACATTTCGCCCAGATCATCAACGATAGTACGAATATAGGTACCTTTAGAGCAGTGCACTTCCATCTCTACTTCATCGCCTTCAAAACGGTGAAGAACAATCTCATATACCGTGATCTTACGAGATTCACGCGGAACTTCGATGCCTTTACGAGCGTATTCATACAAGGGTTTACCTTGATACTTCAACGCAGAGAACATGGAAGGCACTTGATCAGATTCACCACGGAACTGATCGATGCACGCTTCTAGCTTGTCTAACGTAACATCGATTGGACGTGTCTCTACAACTTCACCATCCGAGTCAGACGTATTGGTACGTTCACCCAGCTTTGCGATCACGCGGTAGCGTTTATCAGAATCAAGAAGAAACTGAGAAAATTTTGTCGCTTCACCCAAGCAAATTGGCAGCATGCCTGTCGCTAATGGGTCCAAGGCTCCAGTGTGGCCTGCTTTCTCAGCAAAGTAGATTCGCTTTACTTTTTGCAGTGCATCATTGGAAGAGATACCTGTTGGTTTGTCCAACAGTATAACGCCATTAATTGGACGACCTTTACGACGACGAGCCATTATTCTTCGTCCTCACGACCAGAATCTTTTTGCTTTTGTTTGTCTGAACTAACGACTTCAGACACTAGGTTAGACATACGCATACCTTCAACAAGCGTATTGTCATAGTGGAAGCGGATTTCTGGCGTTAAACGTAGACGAATACGCTTACCTAACATCATGCGAATGTGCACTTCGTGCTCACGTAGCGCTGCTAGACATGATTCTGGTGTTTGCTCACCCACACACAGGAAGGTCACAAATACTTTTGCGTAAGCTAGGTCACGAGAGACTTCTACGTCTGAGATCGTCACCATGCCAAGGCGAGAGTCACGAACTTCACGTTGAAGGATCATCGCTAGTTCTTTTTGCAGCTGCTGTGCAACGCGCTGCGTGCGGCTAAATTCTTTTGACATATCTTTACTCTTATATAGAAAGAATGGGGGGTTGGTCAAAGCCAGCCCCCCATGGTGTATTCAACAACCAATTACTACTTATCTTTCAAAGACAATATTAGTAATTTTAGTCAATTAGTCTAGAGTACGTTTAATTTCAACGATTTCGAAGACTTCGATTTGGTCACCAACGCGAACATCATTGTAGTTCTTAACGCCGATACCACATTCGTAGCCATTCTTAACTTCTTGAACGTCATCTTTGAAACGACGCAGTGACTCTAGTTCACCTTCGTAAATAACAACGTTATCACGTAGTACACGGATTGGGTTGTTACGCTTGATCACACCTTCTGTAACCATACAACCAGCGATAGCGCCCAGTTTCGGTGACTTAAACACGTCACGAACTTCAGCAAGACCAATGATCTCTTGCTTGAATTCTGGAGCAAGCATACCGCCCATTGCTTGTTTCACTTCGTCAATCAATTGGTAAATGATTGAGTAGTAACGTAAGTCAACAGCTGCGGCTTCAACAGCACGGCGAGCAGAAGCATCTGCACGAACGTTAAAGCCAAGGATGATTGCGTTTGAAGCTTCCGCTAGTACTACGTCAGTTTCCGTAATACCACCAACACCAGAACCAACGATGTTCACTTTAACTTCGTCAGTAGATAGCTTAACTAGTGAGTCTGCGATTGCTTCTACAGAACCTTGAACGTCTGCTTTAAGTACAACGTTAAGTTCAGCAACTTCACCAGCAGTCATGTTAGAGAACATGTTCTCTAGTTTAGATTTCTGCTGACGAGCAAGTTTCACTTCACGGAACTTACCAGCACGGTAGTTAGCTACTTCACGCGCTTTACGCTCGTCACGAACTACTGTTGCTTCATCACCTGAAGATGGTACACCTGAAAGACCTAGGATCTCTACAGGGATAGATGGGCCAGCCGAAGTAATTTCTTTACCTAGCTCATCACGCATTGCACGAACACGGCCGTATTCTTGACCACAAAGAACGATGTCGCCTTTGTTTAGTGTACCTGATTGAACAAGCACTGTTGCAACTGGACCACGACCTTTATCTAGGCGAGATTCAACAACAACACCAGATGCCATGCCTTCAGCTACAGCTGTAAGTTCAAGAACTTCAGACTGAAGAAGGATTGCTTCTAGAAGACCATCGATGTTTGTACCCTGTTTAGCAGAGATGTGAACGAACATGTTCTCACCGCCCCACTCTTCAGGAATAACGTCGTATTGAGCAAGCTCGTTCTTAACGTTATCTGGGTTCGCATCTTCTTTATCGATCTTGTTCACAGCAACAATTAGAGGAACGCCTGCCGCTTTCGCGTGCTGAATCGCTTCTACTGTTTGTGGCATTACACCATCGTCTGCTGCAACTACAAGAACAACGATATCTGTTGCTTGAGCACCACGAGCACGCATTGCAGTAAACGCTGCGTGTCCAGGAGTATCAAGGAACGTGATCATGCCGTTGTCTGTTTCAACGTGGTACGCACCAATGTGCTGAGTAATACCACCCGCTTCGCCAGAAGCAACGTGTGTGCGACGGATGTAGTCAAGTGTTGACGTTTTACCGTGGTCAACGTGACCCATGATAGTAACAACTGGAGCACGTGGAACTGCTTCCGCGTTAGTGTCACGGTCAGATAGTACCGCTTCTTCCAGTTCGTTCTCTTTACGAAGAACTACTTTATGGCCCATTTCTTCAGCAACAAGTTGTGCTGTTTCTTGGTCGATCACTTGGTTGATAGTCGCCATAGCGCCCATCTTCATCATTACTTTGATAACTTCTGTCGCTTTAACCGACATCTTGTTAGCAAGTTCTGATAGAACGATCGTTTCGCCAATTACAACGTCTTGCTTAGCAACCGTTGCTGACTTATCAAACCCGTGCTGCATTGAAGTCGGCTTAGCAAGTTTGCCCTTACGACCTCTACCGCCACGTTGGTTGTTACGGCCACCGCGAGCTTGGTCGTCTTTACCCGAAGCTGCTTTTTTCTTCTTACGACGACCGCCTTCTACTTTGCGATCTGCTTCATCTTCGGCTTCACGTGCGTATTGTGAAGTCGTTACATGGTAATCTGTATCTTCCATATCACCCTTTTTCTCTTCTGCAGCAGACCAACGCTCTTTATTCTTTTCAGCCAATTCGCGAGCTTCTTCAAGCTTGCGCTGACTTTCCTCTTCAGCCTTACGCTTAGCTTCTTCTTCCTGACGACGTTTAAGCTCGTCGGCCTCTTTTCGCGCTGCTTCTTGCTTAATTTTCTCTTCAGCATCACGCTTTGCTTTTTCTTCAGCATTACGTTGTGCATTCGTATCTACGTCTCGCTTCGCTTTTTCTTCAGCTTCACGTTTCGCTTTTTCTTCCGCTTCACGTTTTGCAGCTTCTTCAGCTTCACGTTTCGCAGCTTCTTCAGCTTCACGTTTTGCAGCTTCTTCTGCTGCACGTTTTGCTGCTTCTTCTGCTTCACGTTGTGCTGCTTCTTCAGCTTCACGTTTCGCTTCATCTTCAATTGTGCTGCGCTTCACGTATGTACGTTTTTTGCGCACCTCAACCTGAACATTCTTACTCTTACCACCACCCGCGTTCACACTAAGTGTACTACGAGTTTTACGCTGAAGCGTAAGGCGAGTCGGCTCTGAATCACCTGATTTATCACCGTGTTCTTTCTTTAAATGAGAGAGAAGCTTCTGCTTCTCTTCATCAGTAACATTGTCAGAGCTCGCCTTTTTAATGCCAGCGTCAGCAAGTTGTTCAATCAAGCGGTCGACTGGCGTACCAATCTCATCACTCAGTGCTTTAACTGTTAATTGTGTCATGCCGCTTCCTCCTTGCCGAAAATTATGCTTCTTCGCCGAACCAACAGATGTTACGTGCGGCCATAATTAGCTCACCTGCACGTTCTTCGGTCAGGCCTTCGATACCTTCTAAATCGTCAATACCTTGGTCAGCAAGATCTTCCAGTGTCGCTACACCTTTCGCTGCCAATTTAAATGCCATCTCACGCTCAAGACCTTCAAGTGCAAGTAGGTCCTCAGCTGGTTCTAGACCTTCAAAAGACTCTTCTTGTGCTAGTGCGATCGTCGTTAGTGCATCTTTTGCACGTCCACGAAGCTCTTCGATTAGTTCTTCATTCAAACCATCGATTTCTAGTAGCTCGTTAACTGGCACGTATGCGATTTCTTCTAGCGTTGAGAAACCTTCTTCAACAAGAAGTTGAGCGAAGTCTTCTTCAATATCTAGGTACTTCATGAAGTTTTCAATAGATGCTTGTGATTCTTCAGCGTGTTTCTTCTGAAGATCAGCAACTGTCATAACATTCAGTTCCCAACCGGTTAGTTGAGATGCTAGACGCACGTTTTGACCGTTACGACCAATAGCTTGCGCTAGGTTGTCAGCTTCAACTGCGATGTCCATTGAGTGTGCATCCTCATCAACGATGATAGAAGCAACATCAGCTGGCGCCATTGCGTTGATAACGAATTGAGCTGGGTTATCATCCCAAAGAACGATATCGATACGCTCACCACCAAGTTCGCCAGAAACAGCTTGTACACGTGCACCACGCATACCAACACACGCACCTACAGGGTCGATACGTTTGTCATTTGTTTTGACAGCGATCTTAGCGCGAGAACCAGGATCACGTGCTGCGCCTTTAAGCTCGATAATATCTTCTGCGATTTCAGGCACTTCAACACGGAACAGTTCTGCCAACATTTCTGGCTTAGAACGAGTGATGAACAATTGGAAACCACGTGCTTCAGGCGCGACTTTGTAAAGAAGGCCACGTACGCGGTCGCCTGGACGGAAGTTTTCACGAGGAAGTTGGTCATCACGCAGGATTACCGCTTCAGCGTTATTACCAAGATCAAGCACGATTGTGTCACGGTTTACTTTTTTCACGACACCAGTGATTAGATCACCTTCATTGTCGATGAACTGTTCAACGATTTGTGCGCGCTCAGCTTCACGAACTTTTTGTACGATAACTTGCTTAGCAGTTTGAGTCGTAATACGGTCAAACGTTACTGATTCGATTTCGTCTTCTACGTAGTCGCCAAGCTCGATAGAATCATCTTCGTATTGCGCTGCTTCTAGTGAGATCTCTTTTGTAGGGTTCTCAACGTCATCAACAACTAACCAACGGCGGTAAGTTACAAATTCACCGGTTTTACGGTCAATGGCAACACGTACGTCGATTTCGATTTCGTATTTTTTCTTTGTAGAAGTTGCTAGAGCAATCTCAAGAGCCTCAAAGATACGCTCACGAGGTACCGCTTTTTCGTTCGATACCGCTTCTGCTACCGCTAAAATTTCTTTACTCATTGTATTTAGCCTCTAAGCTTTAACTTTTTTAGGGAACTAAAATTTAGGGATCAGGTTAGCTTTGGAAATGTTACTTAGAGCAAACTCTTCTTGCTGACCGTCTACAGTAATTGTCACTGTTTCGCCATCAACACCGTGGATAATACCTTTCCACTTACGACGGTTTGCTACAGCCATTTTCAATACGATGCTGACCTCGTGACCAATAAATTGCTCGTAATGTGCTGCTTTAAAAAGTGGTCTTTCTAAACCTGGAGAAGACACTTCTAGGCTGTAAGCAACAGAAATTGGATCTTCAACGTCTAAAACTGCACTAACTTGGTGGCTAACTTCTGCACAGTCGTCTACGTTAATACCATTTTCATGGTCAATGTAGATACGTAACGTTGAGTGCGCGCCTGCACGAATGAATTCTAATCCAACTAACTCATAACCTGATGCCGCTACTGGCGCGTCAAGCATTTCAGTAAGTTGTCTTTCTAAACCAGTCATTTAACCACTCCAGAAACAAAAAAAGGGCTCAGAGCCCAATCAAAAAACCAAGCAGTATCTGAGCTATTTCAAAAAGCTCAGATAACAAAAAACCCCGATAGTCGGGGTTTTATGCTGCTGGACCCTGATACGTTAAGAATAGCCAACAATTGCTTTTCTTAACTCGTAGTGTGGTTAGCACTACGCAAACTTGCCAATCTACGATTTCCTTTTAAAGAAAGAGATTGGTTGCGGGGGCCGGATTTGAACCGACGACCTTCGGGTTATGAGCCCGACGAGCTACCAAGCTGCTCCACCCCGCGTCCGACTTGCTGAGCATTATACTCGCAAACAAGTGATTTACAAGTTTGTAAATACATGGTGCCGAGAGAGGGACTCGAACCCTCACACCTAAGGCACTAGCACCTCATGCTAGCGTGTCTACCAATTTCACCATCTCGGCATCAAAACCTTACAGCTTATTGAGGAATTTCATCACCCGCTGGGGCAGGAACTTCACTCGCTGCATCCTTAACTTGTTCAACAACTGGTTGACCTAACGTTGGATCTACCCATTGTGATTCAGCCTGGTGCGTAGACATACGACCAAGTAACAAGCTAACGATAAAGAATACGGTTGCTAAAATAGCAGTTGTTCGTGTTAAGAAATTACCTGAGCCGCCAGCACCAAACACTGTGTTTGAAGCACCAGCACCGAACGAGGCTCCCATATCTGCGCCTTTACCTTGTTGAATCAACACAAGGCCAATCACACCAAGCGCTGCCAACAGGTAAATCACAAGTAGAACTGAAAACATTTTTTCCACCTATGTTCCAAATTGTTGAGCCAGCGCCGTTCAAAAGAATAAATCATAATGAACAAGGCTAGCGACCTCCTAACGGGAGGCGGAGCAATACTAGCGAAAGCCAGTAACGCTGACAAGGGAAAATTAGTAAAAAATCAATGCCAATGCGTTAAGCGCTCAAAAAAAGGGCAAAAGATGCCCTTTTCATTCAAGACATGCTTTAACGCAATGATTAACAACTTGCTTTAACAGCCTCAGCGATTTTCAATGCTGAGTGTTGAACTAGTTCACCATCTTCGCCTTCCACCATAACGCGGATCAAAGGCTCAGTGCCAGACTTACGCAGCAGTACACGCCCTTTATCACCAAGTGTCGCCTCTACTTCAGCGACAGCGTTTAATACAGCTGTAGCTTCAAGAGGGTTAGTTTCTCCTGAGAAACGGACATTTTCTAAAACCTGAGGATATAGTGTCATTCCTTGCGATAGTTCATATAAAGACATATCGCTGCCAATTACAGAAGCAAGTACTTGAAGTGCAGCAACAATCGCATCGCCGGTTGTGACTTTATCTAATAAGATCACATGGCCTGAGTTTTCAGCACCAATTTTCCAACCTTTTTCTAGCAGTTGCTCCATGACATAACGGTCACCAACAGCAGCACGTACAAACGGAATGCCTAGCTGCTTTAAACCATTTTCCATACCCAAGTTAGTCATTAGTGTACCAACAACACCACCCTTTAGCTCACCACGACGAAGTGCATCACGAGCGATGATATAAGCAATTTGGTCACCATCAACTTTGTTACCCAAGTGATCGACCATAATGATACGGTCACCATCACCATCAAACGCGAGACCAAGATGCGCTTGCTCTTCAACAACACGCTGTTGAAGAGCTCGTACGTCTGTTGCGCCCACTTTTTCATTAATGTTGATGCCGTTAGGCTCTACGCCCATAGCGATAACTTCTGCCCCAAGTTCTTTGAAGACATTTGGAGCGATGTGGTACGTTGCACCGTGCGCACAGTCTACTACGATCTTAAAGTTCGCAAGGCTCAACTCAGATGGGAAAGTACTCTTACAGAATTCGATGTAACGACCAGCAGCATCATTTAGGCGGGTTGCTTTACCAAGCTCAGCAGACTCCACACATTCAATTTCTTTATCTAACTCAGCTTCGATCGCCAATTCGATATCGTCAGGTAGCTTAGTACCCTCAGAAGAAAAGAACTTAATGCCGTTGTCGTAATATGGGTTATGTGATGCAGAAATCACAATACCAGCCTCGGCACGGAAAGTCTGAGTTAAATAGGCCACAGCTGGAGTTGGCATGGGACCAGTAAATGTTGCTTTAAGTCCCGCAGCTGCAAGGCCTGCCTCTAGTGCAGATTCAAGCATATAACCTGAAATACGTGTATCTTTACCTATGATAACTTTCTTTGTGCCTTGTTTCGCTAGTACACGACCAGCAGCCCAGCCAAGCTTAAGTACGAAGTCTGGAGTGATTGGGTATTGTCCTACTTTACCGCGCACACCGTCAGTACCAAAGTAACGTCTTTCATTCGACATAAACTTTCCTTTATTATTTTTAAATATTGTTTTTCGTCATCTCAACAACTTTCATCGCTTCGATTGTCTCTTCAAAGTCATGCACGCGAATGATCTGCGCGCCTTTCATCGCGGCAATCGTAGCACAAACGACACTTGCGTTCGTACACTCTGCCGCTGGCTTGTCTAACAGTTTGAAGATCATGGATTTACGAGACATGCCAGCCAAAATAGGCAGGCCGAATTCATGAAACTTTTCAAGATGAGCAAGCATATGATAATTGTGTTCGATTGTTTTGCCAAAGCCAAACCCAGGATCGAGAATCAGTTGAGATTTATCAATCCCTGCTGCTTCACACGCCGCGATACGTTCTTCTAGAAAAGCCGACACGTCCCCCATTAAATCATCATAATGAGGGTCAACTTGCATGGTCCTAGGCTGACCTTTCATATGCATCAGACAAATTGAAAGGTTTGCTTCTGCTGCGACTTCCAGAGCACCTGGCTCTTGCAGCGAGCGGATGTCATTGATCAAATCAGCCCCAGCATCAATTGCTTGACGCATCACTTCTGCTTTACTGGTGTCAACGGAAATCCATACATCATATTTTTCACGAATGGCTTTGATTACTGGGACAACACGCCTAAGCTCTTCTTCCAAAGACACATCCGGTGCACCAGGTCTTGTTGATTCACCACCAACATCAACAATACTTACACCAGCCTTTATCATTTTATCAACTTGAGCAAGAGCAAGTTCAATTGAGTTGTATTTACCGCCATCCGAAAAGGAATCCGGTGTCACATTTAGAATGGCCATGACATGTGGACGCGAAAGGTCCAAAGATTTGTTATTTGCTGTAATCATCATCATAAACACAAAAACCCCGAGATAACTCGGGGTTTAATATTATCGATACTCTTTATTCAGAGTCTTTCTTTTCAGGCGCTTCGTTAGAAGTTGTTTCAGAAGAGCTAGGCTGTTCTGCATCTTTCGCAGTCTCCGTTGCTTCTTCTTTAACTTCTTGCTTTGCTTGAGGCTTGTCGCTGTCTTCTGGTTTGCTTGCTGAGTTATCACTCCAGCCCGCAGGCTCACGAATTTCAGCTTTGCGCTCCATTAAGTCATCAATCTGGCGAGCATCAATGGTTTCATACTTCATCAGCGCATCTTTCATCGCATGCATGATATCCATGTTCTCTTGAAGAATCTTCTTCGCACGATCGTAGTTGCGGTCAATGATCTGACGAACTTCGTCATCAATCAACTTCGCTGTATCGTCAGACACATGTTTAGTCTGAGTTACACTACGCCCTAAGAACACTTCGCCTTCATCTTCTGCATACAGCAGAGGGCCAAGCTTTTCAGAGAAACCCCATTGAGTAACCATCTTACGAGCAATATCTGTTGCGCGCTCGATATCATTAGAAGCACCGGTTGATACTTTGTCAGCACCGTAGATAAGTTCTTCTGCTAAACGACCACCGTACAAGCTAGAAATCATTGATTCTAGGTGTTGGCGAGACATGCTCACGCGGTCCTGCTCTGGAAGGTACATTGTTACACCCAACGCACGACCACGTGGAATGATAGACACTTTGTACACTGGATCGTGTTCAGGAACCAAGCGACCAACAATCGCGTGACCAGCTTCGTGGTATGCGGTTGACTCTTTCACTTCCTCAGACATCACCATTGAACGGCGCTCAGCACCCATCATGATTTTGTCTTTCGCCAGTTCAAACTCAACCATAGAAACGTTGCGCTTGTTACCGCGCGCAGCAAACAAGGCTGCTTCGTTAACTAAGTTTGCTAGGTCAGCACCAGAGAAGCCTGGAGTACCACGTGCGATGAGAGAAGGCTCTACATCACCCGCTAGAGGGACCTTACGCATGTGAACTTTTAGGATCTGTTCACGGCCACGTACATCTGGAAGACCAACTACCACTTGACGGTCAAAACGACCAGGACGCAGTAGCGCAGGGTCTAGCACGTCCGGACGGTTAGTCGCAGCGATAACGATAATACCTTCGTTACCTTCGAAACCATCCATCTCAACGAGCATTTGGTTTAGTGTTTGTTCACGTTCATCATGACCACCACCAACACCTGCGCCACGTTGACGACCTACCGCATCGATCTCATCGATAAAGATGATACAAGGTGCGGCTTTCTTTGCTTGTTCAAACATGTCACGCACACGAGATGCACCAACACCAACGAACATTTCTACGAAATCAGAACCAGAGATAGTAAAGAATGGTACTTTCGCCTCACCGGCAATGGCTTTCGCTAGAAGCGTTTTACCCGTACCAGGAGGACCAACCATTAGAACACCCGTTGGAATCTTACCGCCCAGTTTTTGGAAGCGGCTTGGATCGCGTAGGTAGTCCACCAGTTCTTTCACGTCTTCTTTTGCTTCGTCACAACCAGCAACGTCAGCAAAAGTTGTCTTGATTTGTTCTTCGCTCATCATTCGAGCTTTGCTCTTACCAAAAGACATGGCGCCTTTACCACCGCCGCCTTGCATTTGACGCATGAAGAAAATCCATACACCAATTAGTAAGATCATTGGGAACCAAGAGATGAAGATAGTACCAAGCAAGCTTTGCTCTTCTGGAGGCGTGCCTTGTACTTTCACGTTTTGGTTAATTAGGTCATCTAGAAGCTTTTGGTCATACACTGGCATGTAAGTGACCATTTTGGCACCGCCGCCACGACGAACAAAGCTAATTTCACCGTCTTTAAAAGTTGCTTCTTGAATCTGGCCTTGGCCAACTTCCTGTACAAACGTGGTGTAATCCACGGTTCTGCCATTGCTTTCTCCAGGGCCAAAGCTCTGGAATACCGACATCAATACGACGGCGATAACAAGCCACAGAATTAAATTTTTTGCCATGTCACTCAAGGTGTAAGCCTCTCGATAACTAATTGTAATTAAAGGTAGGGTACTACAGTTCATTAACTGTAGCTATAGTGTTAACACGCTCTCAAGAGAGCAAAATGGTTAACCTTTGTAACCAGTGGCTACGACGAAGACCTCTCGAGAGCGAGCTCGCGATGAGTCTGGTTTTCTAATTTTTACGGCTTTAAACATGTCTCGGACTTCTTTCACATACTGATCGAAGCCTTCCCCTTGGAAAACCTTTACGACAAAGCTACCATTAGGCGCTAGAACTTGTCGACACATATCTAAAGCTAATTCAACTAAATACATAGCGCGAGGTTGATCAACAGAATTGTTTCCCGCGATGTTAGGCGCCATATCAGACATTACTACGTCTACCATGGAAGGTTGGATCCTTTCTAGCAAAGCTTCCAATACCGCATCATCGCGAAAGTCGCCTTGTAAAAAGCTAACGCCAGCAATCGGGTCCATAGGAAGCAAGTCACACGCGATGATCTGACCACTGTCCCCTACTATCTTAGCAGCATATTGAGACCATCCGCCCGGCGCAGCCCCCAAGTCGACGACTGTCATTCCAGGCTTTAACAATTTATCTTTCGTTTGAATCTCATCGATCTTGAAATAAGCACGTGAGCGGTAGCCTTTTTTTCGGGCTTCATTCGCGTATTTATCATCAAAGTGTTCTTTCAACCAACGACCAGAACTAGCCGAATGTTTTTGTTTACTCATTTTAATCCCAACAAGGCACAAATTGGAGCTATTGTTTTAATAGGCGCTACCTATTACTCAATAAATTATAGTCTTCAGCAATAGATGGCGTTAAAATAGCTTTTTTCAACCCTTATTTTAAAGAAAATTGGCCGCGTAATGAACCTAAGCACCAAACAAAAGCAGCACCTTAAAGGCCTAGCTCACAGTTTAAAACCTGTTGTGCTAATGGGCGCAAATGGACTTACAGAAGCCGTGCTAGCAGAAATTGAAATCGCTCTTAACCATCACGAACTTATCAAAGTAAAAGTTGCTTCGGAAGATCGTGAAACAAAACAGCTAATCATCGACGCTATCGTACGTGAGACGGGCGCTGAAAAAGTTCAGACTATTGGTAAAGTGCTTGTGCTATACCGCCAGTCTGAAGAGCGTAAAATCGAAATCCCTCGTAAGTAACTCTACTTACGTTGCTGAAGAAAAAAGGTCGCCTGAGGCGACCTTTTTGCGTTTTATCAGAGTAGTAATGCTACTCCAGACGACTTAGATATATTCTACTCGGTCAATTTCGAAGTCTTTCGCGCCACCCGGAGTTTGAATAGCAACTTCATCGCCTTCCATCTTACCAATCAGGCCACGAGCAATAGGTGAGCTCACTGAAATGCGACCTGCTTTGATATCGGCTTCGTCATCACCAACGATTTGGTACGTTTTTTCTTCTTCGGTGTCGATATCAATCAAGGTTACGGTTGAACCAAAAATAACTTTACCCGTGTTCTCCATCTTCGTTACGTCAATAACTTGAGCAACTGACAGTTTGTATTCAATGTCACGGATTTGTGCTTCACAAATGCCCTGCTCTTCACGAGCGGCGTGATATTCAGCATTCTCTTTTAAATCACCTAGCTCACGAGCTTCAGCAATTGCCTCTGAGATCTGAGGACGTAGTTTAAGTAGACGATCGAGTTCTGCACGTAGCTTTTGCTCGCCACGTAGTGTCATTGGAACTTTTTCCATTTTATAACCTCAAGCCCAAATGGGTCTTTGGACAAAAAAAAGCCCACCCTGTCATAGGACTGGGTAGTGCGCTTAAAGATGTATTTCGTTTAGTGTAAACAAACTCCCGGACGAAATCATCTTAATTCGAAAGACAGCAAGACTATGCCTTTTCGGCATAATGATATAACTCACTTTTAGAGCGGTTCTAGGGCGAATCACCTTCTCAATTTATTGAAAAACAACACTGTTCATTACACCAAAAACCTCAAAAAAGATAAAAACTAATCAATGTCAGGCCAATGTCATTGCCAATAATTTCAATCAAAAACAGTAATTTAAATAAAAACAACGCACAATTGAACAGTGTTCATCAGTGGGATTTATATCATTTTACTAACTCATACGGAAACTTTAGCAGTAAAACATGTCCAGCGAGTTGTTAGATCAATGGCTTACAAGTGCGAACTATATCGCTCAATTAGCCAATTTTGGACCAACAACTTGTGAGAGATCACCTCTCCCCCATACAACAATGATTATGGACAGCTAACTAGGACAAATAAGATGAAAAAGACTCTAATTGCTCTTTCTGTATCTGCAGCAGCTATGGCAACTGGCGTAAACGCAGCTGAACTTTACAACCAAGACGGTACTTCTCTAGAAATGGGCGGCCGTGCTGAAGCACGTCTATCTATGAAAGATGGCGACGCTCAAGACAAATCTCGCATCCGTCTAAACTTCCTTGGTAAACAAGAAATCAATGACAACCTATACGGTGTTGGTTTCTGGGAAGGTGAATTTGAGACTGCTCAAAACGGTACTGTAGACGGCGACGACAAGAGCGATCTAGAAACTCGTCTTGCTTACGCTGGTCTTGGCGGTGCTTACGGTGAGTTCGCATACGGTAAAACTGAAGGTGCACTAGGCGTTATCACTGACTTCACAGATATCATGGCTTACCACGGTAACTCTGCAGCAGACAAACTAGCTGTATCAGACCGTACAGACAACATGATGGCTTACAAAGGCCAGTTTGAAAACCTAAGCGTAAAAGCAAGCTACCGCTTCGCTGATCGTATGGAAAACAAAAACACTGGTGAGTACTACGACAACAAACAAGACGGTTACTCTCTATCTGCAATCTACGCTCTAGCTGACACTGGTCTTGAGCTAGGTGCTGGTTACGCAGATCAAGACAAAGCTAACGAGTACATGCTAGCTGCATCTTACACAATGTCTGATCTTTACTTCGCTGGTGTATTCACTGACGGCGAGAAAATGGAAGATTCAAACAACAGTAACACAGTTGATTACACTGGTTACGAGCTAGCGGGTGCTTACACTCTAGGCCAAACAGTATTTACAACATCATACAACAATGCAGAAACTAACAACGAAACTTCTGCAAACAACTTCGCTGTTGATGCTTCTTACTACTTCAAGCCTAACTTCCGTGGTTACATTTCTTACAACTTCAACCTGATTGATGCAGGTGACAAGTTTGGTTCAACTGACACTAGCAAAACAGTTGCAACTAAGATCGATGCTGAAGACGAGCTAGCTCTAGGTCTACGTTACGACTTCTAATTCCGGTCTTTGACTAGAATATCGAATGCCCGCTTTAAGCGGGCATTTTTTATACTTCATTTTAAGCAGCGCGCCTTTCTCTCGTGTCTCATTCATGAAGACATTTGAAGCATTTCTTTAGTTACCTAGCATATTGAAAGGACTTGCGTATACTCAATCACATAACTCACCTTAGAAAGTATCATTATGCGTTTACGTTGGCTCTTGCTCATATTCTCTTCATTACTTTCTGCTTTTTCACAAGCGTACCCTCATCAAGAGGTGTTGCCTGAAGGCGCCCGCATCAGTTTAGTTGCGGAAAAACTCAGTGAAAATGCTGAGCTTGACGGTGTTCATCCTACCGAACAACTGTTCCCACCAGCGAGTACATTAAAAATCGTCACCGCATTAGCCGCAAAGCTAGAACTGGGTGATAATTTCCGGTTTCGAACCAAGCTGGAAACGTCGAACTCAGATGCAGTGATTTACTTTGTCGGCGACCCAACACTCCAAACCAACGACTTAAAATCACTTCTCACTCTAGCTAAGAAAAATGGCTTAAAACGGATTAACGGTGACCTATGGCTCGATAACAGCGCATTCACTGGTTATAACCGTGCGGTGGGCTGGCCGTGGGATATATTGGGAGTTTGCTACAGCGCTCCTGCATCGACCATCACACTCAATAACAACTGTGTACAAGCCTCTATCTATACACAAAAAGATGGTGGAACGCGGGTCTACGTACCAGAGCATCAACCTATTCGTGTCACAAGTACTGTAGAAACAGTTTCTAAAACCATTAAGAAAAGTCGTCATTGTGACTTAGGTTTAGTTGCAAATCCCGATAACAACTACAAGCTAACAGGGTGCTTGGTTGAAAGAGACAAACCATTGCCACTGAAATTTGCGGTTCAAGACCCTGAGCGTTACACCAGTCAAAGGTTGGCGACTTTGCTCAAGGAGCTCAACATTGGGGTATCAGGAAAGATTAGGGTCGGTACGGCGCCAGAAAAGCAGCGAAAGCTCATCGCAATGCATCAATCAAAGGCCTTACCAGACATTCTTGAAGATATGCTCAAAAACTCTGACAACTTGATTGCCGACACATTAACCAAAACACTTGGTGCTAAATTTTTCGTTCAGCCAGGCAGTTTTACTAACGGTACAGAAGCGATCAAGCAGATCATTTTCGCCAACACTGGTATTGATATTCGTAATGCGCGCCTAGAAGACGGCTCAGGACTTTCGCGAAATAACCGGATCTCCGCGACCAAGATGGCTGAAATGCTGCGCTATATTTGGAAGCATGAAAACGAACTCAAATTGATTGCCATCATGCCGAAATCAGGTGAATCCGGCACATTAAAGTACCGACAAAGTATGCGAAAACTTCCAATTAAAGGGCAGCTGATAGCGAAAAGTGGCTCTATCTACGGGACTTACAATATGGCTGGATATGGCTTGGATAAAAATGGTCAACCTAACACCATTTTTGTTCAGTTTGTTTCAGACTACTTCCCAGAAAAACGGGACGACAACACACCTGTCATCGCCCCGATTACACATTTTGAGCAGCTTTTTTACAATGACATTGTGAACTTTAGTCAGGCAATACCTAAGAAATAGTTCACCACGTTAAAGTAAATCCACATTCCTGAAATATCGACGATAGACGCAAGAACTGGACTCACCAATACGGCTGGGTCCAACTTGCAAGCTCGTGCAATAATTGGCAACAGCCCGCCCAATGTTGTAGAAATGGTGACTTGAATGAACAGCGCAACTGCTATTGCCAGTGCGATATCGGTCAGTTCAAAGCCTCCTGTTGATTGTCCTGCACTAAATAACATAATGCGTCCAATCATCACGATAGCGATCGCTAGCGCAATAAATAGAGCGACTCGGCTCTCTTTCCACAAAACTTCTAACCATTGGCGTTTTTTTAACTCTCCAGTAGCAAGAGCACGAATCACCAAAGTTGCTGCTTGTGTTCCTGTGTTACCACCAGCAGCTGCAATCACTGGCATGTACACTGCAAGTAAAACAAGCTGACTAAGGGTGTCCTCATACTGAGCGATGATCAAGCCTGACACTATCCCTAAAAGAGCCAGCGCAATGATCCATCCAATACGCTGTTTTACATGCCCTAAAACACTAGTTGATAAATAACCATCGGGTGTATCAACTTCAGACATATGCAGACCCAGTTGGTGAGCATAATGACGTGCGCGTTTGTCATGACCTGCTTGCTCAAGTTGAGCAATAAGACTATTCACATAGCCGACAGAGCAATGCTGTAAAATACCTACAGCCTCATCGATCGGCATGATCGTAAGCAAATGGACTTGTTGCTCTTGCTCATACTGCAAAAAAGCATTGCGAGCTGCACCAATTTCTACTTCAGAAAAGTTTGGTGTTGTTTCAATAAAAGTGTTGTTCATTACCGTCATGGCGAATCTCCCGATTGGCATTGGTAACGACCATCGACAAAGCATGAAAAGCCACTCTTGCACGCTAAAAGTCAGACAACAAATAAGATGCACAGAGAAAACCAATGCGAATGCACTGTCTATTCAGAATGTATGAAGGAAATAACGAGAAGAAAATTAGAAAAGATGCCTCACCACTTAGGTAAGGCGGAGATCGCCAATACCGAAGCGGGTTATTTCGCTCCCTTAATCTTACTCACCCAACGACTGGGAGGATGGTCGGTATTGTTCATGTAAATCTCCGATAGCGCTGCCATTATTGGCAGCGCAAGTATAGTAGCAAAGTTCATCAGGTATGGAAGTTTTACTTTGCCGTTTTTGCTAAATTTTCATACAAAAAAAGCGCCCTTCAGACGCTTTCATTTGCAGTCATTATGAATTACTGAATAGTAATACGAGCAAATTTACGTTTGCCGACTTGGAACACGTAAGTACCCGCTTCTGGAGCAAATTTGCTGTCCGCAATTTTTTCACCATCAATCTTCACAGCGCCCTGCTTAACCATGCGCATCGCATCTGACGATGATGGACATAAGCCTGCTTCTTTCAACAGATTACTCACTGGGCGACCTGCGTCAAAGTCAAACTCTGGCATTTCATCAGGAATTTGGTTCTTCGCAAAACGGTTTACGAATTCTTGCTCTGCTGCATCGGCATCGGCTTCACTGTGGAAACGAGCAATAATTTCTTTTGCTAGCAATACTTTGATGTCACGAGGGTTTTTGCCCGCTTCTACATCAGCTTTGAATTGAGCAATCTCTTCCAGAGGACGGAAAGAGAGCAGCTCGTAGTAGCTCCACATTAGGTCATCAGAAATAGACATGATTTTACCAAACATTTCGCTTGGCGCTTCGCTGATACCGATGTAGTTGTTTGCTGACTTAGACATCTTCTTCTCGCCATCAAGGCCCACTAGAAGCGGCATCATCAGTACAACCTGAGGTTTTTGACCGTGAGACTTTTGCAGTTCACGACCCATTAGAAGGTTGAACTTCTGGTCTGTACCACCTAATTCAACATCCGTTTCCATTGCTACTGAGTCCCAACCTTGTAGAAGTGGGTACATGAACTCATGAATAGCAATTGGCTGACCACCCGCGTAACGCTTTTTAAAGTCGTCACGCTCTAGCATACGAGCAACGGTTTGGTTTGCCGCAAGGCGAATCATACCTTCTGCGCCCAGTTCAGACAGCCACTCAGAGTTAAACTGAATTTTAGTCTTTGCAGGATCGAGAATTTTGAACACTTGCTCTTTGTACGTTTCAGCGTTACGCAATACGTCTTCACGACTTAGCGGTGGACGAGTTGTGTTTTTACCTGTTGGGTCACCAACCATTGCAGTGAAGTCACCGATTAGGAACGTCACTTCATGACCTAGTTCTTGGAACAAGCGAAGCTTATTGAAAATAACCGTATGGCCTAGGTGAATGTCAGGTGCTGTTGGATCAGCGCCCAATTTAATACGTAGAGGACGGTCTTCTTTTAGTTTTGCGATTAGCTCTTCTTCTGGAATCAGCTCTTCAACACCGCGCTTAATCTCGGCTAGTGCAGCTTCAATGCTCGCCATTCTTGTTCACTCCCACAGATTTGGCAAAAATATAATAGCTGAACATATTACTTGAATAGCGATGCATTTTGAAACACGTTAGACTAGGTAGTTGTCACTTTTTCCGTTTAATTTAGCAATCAAGTACCTCATGCATTCGATTTTTGTCCGACTTCCACTCTTGCACAAAGTATTGATCGGTTTTTTTAGTGCGCTGATTATCTTTGCGCTCTTCTTTTTACCTGATCCGCAAGACCTAGACCCGCAGCAGAGCCGATTAAAAGTTGGTCAACATTATCCTGTGCCAGTTTCCCTCGAACTCAGTGCACTAAATAGTTCATCGCCTGCGGTTCCTGCCGTGCTGCGCTGGGAAACATACAAGGTAAAAAATGGCGAGAGTGCTGCCATCTTATTTAGTCGCGTAGGGCTTTCTGCTCGTCTATTACATGAACTGGTGTCATCAGACAAAGAAGTGGAAAAACAGTTAACTCGGCTTCGACCTGGTGACCGATTGCAATTTGGTTTTGACGAAAATAACGACTTGGTGCAGCTAAGAAGAACACTAAGCGCGTTCGAGACTTTTCGTATCACATTAAAAGACGGCAAGTACGTTTCTGAAGTTGATAAGAAAGAAGTCGACTTCCAGTACAACTACGCAGAAGCCACCATCAAATCAAACTTTTGGAATGCAGGAATATCTTCTGGATTAAATGGTAACCAAATCATGGAACTGGCTGGCATATTTGGTTGGGACATCGACTTTGCTTTAGATATTCGTAAAAACGATAGCTTCCGAGTGCTTTACCAAGAGGAAGTGGTAGAAGGTGAAGTAATCGGCCGTGGAAAAATCATTGCTGCGATCTTTAAAAACCAAGGCGATACCTTTACCGCAATATTGGATCAGAAAAGTGGCAAGTATTACGACGAAAATGGGCGTGCAATGAAAAAAGCATTCTTACGCGCGCCGTTGGACTTCCGTCGAGTTTCGTCTAACTTCAACCCACGCCGCTTACATCCAGTGACGGGACGCGTTCGTCCTCATAGAGGCACGGACTATGCAGCACCAGTGGGCACCCCGATTTGGGCGGCTGGTGATGGTGTCGTTCAAAAATCGTCTTACAACAAATTTAATGGTAACTACGTTTTCATTAAACATAGTAATACTTACATTACCAAGTACCTGCACTTAACCAAACGTACTGTACGAGCTGGTCAACGCGTTAAGCAAGGCCAAACCATCGGTACGCTTGGCGGAACTGGCCGTGTAACTGGCCCTCACCTGCACTATGAGTTCCTTGTGAATGGTGTCCATAAAAACCCGCGCACGGTGAATTTGCCACAATCTAAATCCCTGACAGGCAAAGCGAGACAAACTTTCATGGCAAACGCGAAAATTAGCATGGACAAGCTTGAACGCTACAGCAAACTGCTAGCAATGAAGTAAGCCAGGTATTGAAAAGGGCAGCGAAGCTGCCCTTTTTTTTTGTCGATATCATCACGATAAAGCTTACTGTTCGGAGTGATGCTCTCTCCCGAGCATAAGCAAACACGGTGTCAGAACTAACGTTAGCAAAGTCGCAAACGCCAAACCACCCGCGACAGCGGTCGCAAGCTGAGACCACCACTGAGTGCTTGGTGCGCCAAACTCCACTTTCTGATTAACTAAGTCGATGTTCATTTCTAACACCATTGGCAATAAGCCTAATATGGTGGTCACCGTCGTGAGTAAAACGGGTCTTAAACGCTGCACACCCGTACGCAAAATAGCCTCAGATTTTTCTAAACCACGTTTACGCATCTGATTATAAGTATCGATTAAAACAATATTGTTGTTTACCACGATACCAGCCAAGGCAATCACTCCAATTCCCGACATAATGATGCCAAATGGCTTTTGGAAAATAAGTAACCCAGCGAAGACACCAACGGTAGAAAACAGCACTGCACTAAGGATTAAGAAAGCTTGATAAAAGCTATTAAACTGCGTAATTAAAATCAAAGCCATCACACCAAGCGCGACAATAAAAGCATTTTGCAAGAATGCTGATGAGTTTTCCTGCTCTTCATTTTGACCCCGAATCTTATATTCAATGCCTTCTGGTAAGTCGAGCTGTTCCATTCCAGCGGCAATCTTAGGTAACTCAAGCGCCAAATTGTAACCTTCCACCATATCCGCTTTAATATTGATAACTCGATGACCGTCGACCCGACGAATAGTGTCTTGCTTATGATCTGGTTTGATTTGAGCAAAATTCGTAATCGGTACCAGACCAGCTGCCGTTTTCACTCTCAGTTGATCAAATCGACCTATGTCGCGCTTATCTTGCGGATAGCGCACCAAAATATCGACTTCTTCATCCGCATCATCAGGCAAATAATCGCCTATTTTCAAGCCGTTCGTAACAAACTGGACGGTATTCCCGACTAAGGTAGCATCCGCTGCAAAGCGAGAAGCGTCATCTCGCTGGATATCAATTTGCCAATCAATCCCTTCCTTATTAGTGGTATCACTCAAGTTGGTCAGTGCAGGATTACCATCAGCCCAATGTCGTACTTTTTTGGCCGCTTCATCTAACGCACTAACACTCAAGTTTCGTGATGATACTTCAATCACGAGATCATGCTCGACAGGCGGTCCTGCGTCCGGGAATTTATACTCAAGTTCAACACCATAAAAGCGGTCTGTCGTCTCTTTTAGTTCCTCAATAATGGTTTTCACTTTGCGTCGATATTGCCAATCCACAGGCGTTATTTGAATCTGGCCAATCTCATCCCCATTATCGCTCGATCCTGTGCGCGTGTAGACACTTTCAAACTCGTCATGACCGAGCATCACCTTCTCAATTTCGCGCATAACAACATCTTTTTCGTGAATAGACAGGTCACCATAAGAACGAACTTTAACGGTAAAAAAGGCAGGGTCCACTTCAGGGAAAAACTCTGCACCCAAGCCAGCTTTGTTGTAAGTGAAGCCGACACCTGCCGCTAGCAGTATCGCGCTGAGTAAGACTTTCCATGGATGACGAATCGCTACCGACAGAGTCTGGTAATAAAGCTTGGTAATGCCTGTCGCTTTTTCAAAGTTGCCGTTATGCAGCTCCACCATTTCTCGCTGAGCTTTCTGATTGACTACTTGAGGCTTGCCAATGATCCCACCGATGACAGGAACGAACAATAAAGCCATCATCAGCGAAGCGGCCAAAGTAGCAATTAAAGTAAGTGGTAAGTACTTCATGAACTCACCAGTGATGTCTGGCCAGAAAAGTAACGGAGCAAACGCAGCCAATGTGGTTGCTGTGGATGCGGTAATCGGCCAGGCCATTCGCTTTGCTGCATCTCGATAGGCTTCTTTACGTGGCGTTCCTTCTTGCATGCGCCGATCTGCAAACTCTGTCACCACAATGGCACCATCCACCAACATGCCTACCGCCATAATTAAAGCAAACAGTACGACGATATTGACCGTCAGCCCAAATACCGATAACACCAACAACCCAGTCAAGAACGATCCTGGAATAGAAATCCCCACGAGAAGCGCGGTCCTAACCCCCAATATGGCAATAATGACGATAACTACGAGGATAATTGCGGATAAGATATTGTTTTGTAGATCACTGAGCATCAATTTGACATCGTCGGATTGATCCCAAGTATATTTAACTTGCAAATTGTCGGGCCACTCGGCGCGCTTCTGTCCCAGAGCCAGTACTTCTTTTACCAGCTCAACCGTTTCAATGATGTTTTCCCCTGCCCGTTTTTTTACGTCCAAAACGATGGCAGATTCGCCATCTAAACGAGCAAAACTTTCAGGATCGCGAAATGCACGTCGTACTGTCGCCACATCGCCAAAAGTGATCACCTCTTTGCCATTCACCTTGATCGGTAGTTCAAGCACATCTTTCAGTGAATCAAAAACCGATGGGACTTTTACCGAAAAGCGTCCATACCCAGTATCGACAAACCCCGCAGCCACAACTCGGTTATTCAAGGCAATTAAATTATAGATGTCCGCTTGATCGAGACCGTAGCTTTCCATCAATAGCGGATCGACAACTATCTCCACGATGTCTTCGCGATCTCCTGCGATTTCAACCTCAAGAACCTGACGGAAACTTTCCAAACGATCACGTAACGTTCTGGCAATCTGAACAATGGTTCGCTCTGGTACGGTGCCATAGAGCACAACGGTCAAAACAGGCTCTTCAGATGCAAACGTGACTTCGTTTACCGTCGGCTCATCACTGTCCTCTGGTAACTTTGGCTTCGCAAGATCAACCGCATCACGCACATCTGCCATCGCTTTATCAAGATCCACTCCGACACTAAATTCCAGCGTCACCGAAGCATGACCTTCTGATGCCACAGAGGTCATCTCTTTTACGCCTTCAATTGAACGCAGCTCTTGCTCTATTGGGCGAACCAATAAACGCTCGGCATCGACAGGAGAAATGCCTTGATGTCCAACAGAAACATAAATAATCGGAATGGTAATATCAGGGCTCGATTCCTTGGGGATTGTGACGTAAGTAATGACACCAGCAATTAATATCATCACCAACAATGTCAGCATAGTGCGAGCGCGAGATAACGCAGCATCAATCAGAGTGTACATAGGTGCTCCTTACTGCTCATTAGCCGCTTCAATAACTACGTCATCAACTTTATTGGCCAGTACTTGATCACCATCTCGCACAAAACCTTGTCCCAGCACGATAATGTCTACACGCTCTCCTAACCCAGAGAGCCACACACCATCATCCTCGGCCTTAACGAGTTGAATTGGAACAAACTCAACATGCTCATTACGCAGTGTTTTAACACCTAAATTACCTTCTTCATCTAGTGCTAACATGGCAGCCGTAATCTTTACTGCCAACACTTCACTCAAAGGCAGCTGTACTTCTGCGCTCATACCGGCAGGAATTCTTGCGTCTTGATTATCAATTTCGATTTCAATTGGAAATGTATTAGTAGAAGCAGAAGAAACACGTCCAATGTAGCGCACACGACCTTGATGATGCTGTTGGTTAATGGTTCTTACGTCGGCTTCTAGGCCTTCCTTAAGGTATTGTATATGCCGTTCACTGACATCGGCTTCAATCACTAAAGTATCCAAATCAATGACCGTCGCAATAGGATCGCCAATCCCGACAAAATCACCTAACTCAACAAAGTGGTGATCTACGATGCCATCAAATGGCGCTTTAACCTCAGTATTTCTTAAAGCCGTTTGCACGTTACTCAAATTCGCACGTGCATCTACCAACGCTGCTTGCGCTGTCGCAAATGCAACCTCACCTTGCAGTCCACGACTTTTTAGCGATTTAGCTGCATTAAACTCTTTCTCTTTAACCAACAGCATCGCCTGGGCCCGTTTAAGTTGAATGCCAAGGTCGCGCTTATCGATGTTTGCGATCACTTGTCCCTGTTTGACCGCTTGGCCTTTCTTTATGTTAAGACTGACTATTTTACCGGCAACTTCGGCGCCAAGACGCGCTTGACGATTGGGCGCTGTTCGTCCATACAATTCAATGGTTTTACTGGTAGGTTCGGCAAGAAAAGTATCAAACATCACCTTTGCAAGTGGTGTCGTGTTCGTGGATGTTGAAGAGTTAGGATGATCATCTTGTGCTTTGAGTTGGCCGATGGTTAGCCACGCAACAAGAAGTAAGACGAGGATAAGAGATACTAGCCAAGGGCGCTCGACAATTCGGCGTCCAAAAGAAAGTCCAGACATATAAAGTCCTTTTTATTATTTCTCTGCATATCTGCGAGCGTGTGCTTTACGTGACATCCTTCTACATAAAGCACAGGCAGCCATTAGCTGCCTGTTAGGTGTTAATTACACACTGAACGATGCACCACAACCACATGTTGTCGTTGCATTGGGGTTATTTACGAAGAAGCGCGCTCCTTCCAACCCTTCTGTGTAGTCAACAATACCGCCAACGAGATATTGCAGACTCATAGGGTCTACAACCAGTGTTACACCACTGTTTACGATTGTCGTATCGCCTTCGTTTACATTTTCATCAAAAGTAAAGCCGTATTGGAAGCCGCTGCAGCCGCCGCCAGTAATGTATACGCGCAGTTTCAATGCTGGGTTTTCTTCTTCAGCAATCAATGCTTTAACGCGAGATGCTGCTGCGTCAGAAAAAGATAATGGTACGTTTACTTCGCTCACGAAGACCTCTCTCACTCGTGTAATGCGTCAAGCCTGAAGCAAGACGTCAAATTTGTGCTAATTGAGACGATTATCCAATACCTGACAAACTCGTTCAAGTATTCGCCGCCGATTCTTTATAACAGATGCGGATATATAAGATTACACTGCGAAACAACACATAAATTAAGCAAAACGTTTCTAACTTGATTATAGCTAGGTACAATGCGCTCCACTTGGTCCGAGCAATCAAAAGAGGATAACCCCATGACCAAATCATCAGAGCTGTATCAAAAAGCTCAGCAAACCATCCCTGGCGGTGTCAATTCACCAGTTCGTGCATTCAACGGCGTTGGCGGCTCTCCGCTATTTATCGAACGAGCAGACGGTCCACTGATTTTTGATGCCGATGGTAAAGCGTATATTGATTACGTTGGCTCTTGGGGTCCAATGATTCTTGGCCACAACCACGCGGTTATCCGCGAAGCAGTAATTGATGCAGCGCAACGCGGTCTTAGCTTCGGTGCGCCAACAGAACTTGAAATCGCGATGGCAGAATTAGTTTCTGAGCTTGTTCCATCAATGGAGCAAATCCGCATGGTAAGTTCTGGTACTGAAGCTACTATGAGCGCGATTCGCCTTGCACGTGGCTTCACCGGTCGCGACAAGATCATGAAATTTGAAGGTTGTTACCACGGCCACGCTGACAGCTTGCTAGTAAAAGCAGGTTCTGGAGCACTAACTCTAGGCCAACCAAGCTCTCCTGGCGTTCCTGCAGATTTTGCTAAGCACACGCTAACAGCAACATTCAACGACCTAGATTCTGTACGCGAGCTATTTGCTGCTAACAAAGGCGAAATTGCTTGTATCATCGTTGAGCCAGTAGCAGGCAACATGAACTGTATTCCACCAGTGGAAGGCTTCCACGAAGGGCTACGTGAAATCTGTGATCAAGAAGGCGCGCTACTAATTTTTGATGAAGTAATGACAGGCTTCCGTGTTGCTCTAGGCGGCGCGCAAGCACACTACAACATCAAACCCGACCTAACGACACTGGGTAAAGTGATTGGTGGCGGTATGCCAGTAGGTGCTTTCGGTGGCCGTAAAGAAGTTATGCAATACGTTGCACCTACAGGCCCAGTTTACCAAGCTGGTACCCTTTCCGGTAACCCTGTCGCAATGGCAGCAGGCTACGCATGTTTGAACCTTCTAAAAGAAGAAGGCAACGAAAAGCGCCTAGCTTCTAAAACGAAACAACTTGCTGAAGGTTTTAAGTCTCTAGCAGAAAAACACGGTATTCCGCTAGTTGTTAACCAAGTGGGCGGTATGTTCGGCTTCTTCTTCACTGACCAAGAAAAAGTAACTTGCTACGAAGACGTAACGAAGTGCGATGTAGAACGCTTCAAGCGTTTCTTCCACTTAATGCTAAAACACGGTGTCTACCTTGCGCCATCTGCGTTTGAAGCGAGCTTTACTTCACTCGCTCATGGTTCAAAAGAGATTGATGCCACACTAGAAGCTGCTGACCGCTGTTTTGCTGTTCTTGCAGAAGAAGCGAAATAATCGCTAAAAACGGCGATAACGCATTTAGAAAAGGACCGTAACGGTCCTTTTTTATTGCCAATTCAAAATAACCAATATCGCTAATACCCCAACGACAATGCCAAACCACGGTATTCGCTTAGCTTTTTTCTCGGTTTGACACTTTTTATCACCGTTGCAACAACCCATAGCTCATCTCTTGATTGATAACCGACTGATTTGTAGTCATTATAGCAAGGTACATCGCCCTGCTCTAATTCGGCATTGTCATAAGCTTGAAAGAGTTAAGAGTGCAAAGTAATAAAGGTTACACGCCATCATTGAAGGCATAAACCGTAAACGTCACCTGTAAGTTGGACTAATACCATGCCAAATAATGTAAAAATAACGTCGAGTCACCGAGTACTAATGGTTGCTTTACTCGCCGCTGCTTTTGCTTGCTACTTATTGGTTGAGCCATATATCAATTCCATTGTGATGGCTTTTATCATTTCTTTGCTCATGTTTCCGATACACGAATGGTTTGAGCAGAAAATTCCCAAGCACCCCAATATGGCGGCACTGCTGTCATGTGTCGTCTTGACGTTTATTATCGTTATCCCGCTTTTATTTGTGTTTGCCGCCATTGTTCAGCAAGGCTCTGTTTTCTCACAAAATACATATAATTGGGTTACCAATGGTGGTATCCAAGATATATTCCAACATCCTTTCGTTATCAAAGGCTTAGCGATTGTTAATGAGTACTTACCTTTTGATAAAATCGAGCCCAAAGCCATCGCTGAGAAAATTGGGCAATTTGCCACATCGTTTGGCTCTAACTTAGTTGCTATTAGCGCAAAGATTTTAGGAGACGCAACCAACTTCCTAATGAACTTCTTCCTAATGCTGTTTGTGTTGTTTTTTCTGCTTCGTGACCACGACAAAATTATCTCTGCGATTCGTCATATTCTGCCACTTTCACGTAGCCAAGAAGACCGAATATTGACAGAGATAGAGCAAGTTTCTAAATCAGCCGTAATGGGCTCATTCATGACGGCGATTGCTCAAGGTTTGGCTGGCGGCATCGGTATGTGGTTCGCCGGCTTCCCTGGGCTATTTTGGGGAACGATGATGGGCTTTGCATCATTCATTCCAGTGGTAGGAACCGCGCTAATCTGGATTCCTGCAGCAGCGTACTTGTTCTTAACAGGCGATATGACTTGGGCTATCTTTTTGACGGTGTGGAGTGTAGTTGTCGTTGGCTCTATAGATAACCTATTGCGCCCGTTGCTAATGCAAGGCAGCGCCGGCATGAATACCCTTATGATTTTCTTCTCATTACTGGGTGGTCTGCATCTGTTTGGTTTGATTGGTCTTATCTACGGCCCACTTATTTTTGCCGTGACCATGGTACTGTTTAATATCTACGAGGAAGAATTCAAAGACTTCCTTAACCAACAAGACAACAGCTAGTCACCGCTTAATCACTTCAAGCTTGGGGCAGATTGTGCGAAAATCTGCCCCAAATTATTTCTGATGAACCAAATTTATGTCTGCTTATATCGCTCCTAGCCAAATAGCTCAGCGCCAACTTGAATACTTCAACGGAAAACACGTTTTAGTCGCTGGTGAAGTTGAAGACCTATTTCCTCTTGAGTTAGTAGCTCATTGTGAGTCTGTTGAAGTGTTTACTTCCAACTATAGCTACTACCGCCAAATTCAAACCTCTGACAAAGTGAAAAGTCATTTTGGCTCTGTGTTTGATGTTGAAACAAAAGCAGACATGGTCCTTTTATACTGGCCAAAAGCAAAAGCCGAAGCAGAATACTTGCTGGCGATGTTGATGGCGAAACTGGGCATTAACACCGAAATCGTCATCGTTGGTGAAAACCGCTCCGGCATCAAGAGCATCGAGAAGATGTTCCAAGAATACGGCCCTGTGAACAAGTACGACTCTGCTCGTCGCTGCTCATTTTACTGGGGTAATTGCCTCAATGAACCAAAACCTTTCAACCAAGCAGATTGGTTTAAGTCTTACACTGTTACACTCGGTGAGCAGTCGCTAGCGGTTAAGAGCCTACCTGGCGTATTCAGCCATGGCGAGTTCGACTTAGGTAGCCGATTGCTGCTTGAAACCTTACCTAAGCTGTCGGGCAAAGTGCTCGACTTTGGTTGTGGTGCAGGTGTGCTCGGTGCGTTTATGGCGAAAGCGAATCCAGAGATCGCGATTGAGATGTGTGACATTAATGCTTATGCGATCACTTCTAGCCAAGCCACATTAGAAGCGAATGGTTTATCCGGACGCGTATTTGCATCAGATATATACTCGGATACCGCAAAAGACTACCGCTTTATCGTCAGCAACCCGCCATTCCACAGTGGTCTAGACACAAATTATAACGCAGCGGAAACCTTGTTGGGTCAGGCACCACAATATCTAACCAAAGACGGCGAAATGGTGATTGTCGCGAATAGCTTCTTAAAATACCCACCAATTATCGAGCGGGCGTTTAATAATTGCGAGACGCTAAATAAGACCAATAAATTTTCTATCTACTACGCGAAAAAATCATAACTTCCCCCCGCGCAGGCACAAACCTGCGCGATTTTTTCTCATAAATTCAACACTCATAAGAAAAACTGCGTCACCCTGCACGCTTTACAACTAACTTTCTTGTCAAAGAAAAAAAACTCGTTAATTTTGTTAATTCTATCTAGTTGAACATCTTATCCGTTTTTAACGAGAACCTCGGCAGCGAAGTATGTTTTAGAACTGCCCATTATGAGTTGTAATCTTATCCATGTTTAAATTCTACAAAAAACAGAAATTTAAGCGCCTTCAGAGTACACTGATGACCGCATTTCTGGTGCTCAGTATCACACCTCTTACCATTACTGCGATCTTTTTCTTGCAGTCCCACAGTAAAGATCTGCAAGAACAAAGCACCTCGCACTTACTGTCTGTTCGAGATACAAAACAGCAGCAAATCATCGACTACTTTGAGGCACGAGAAACCGAAGTCATGGGCTTTGTGCGCTCAGAGTTGGCTTACGCCAGTGGTGGCCGATTCTACGGTCTCGTCAATGCTTTTAGTCGTTTAGGCAATGATATTGAAGAGTCTCGTAAAAACGCCCAACAGCGCTACATCGAGGGCAGCGGAGACCAAATCAAAACCTCAACGTTACCCGAGTCATCCAACTATGTAGGAAGTGAACGTTACCGGCTTTTACATAAACGCTATCATTGGGCCTACTTAGAGCTCCTCAAGCGCTCTGATTTTAATGACATTTTGCTGGTAGACATCAATGGTAACGTCACCTACTCGATCAACAAAGACGATAACTACGGAACGAACTTGTTATCAGGCCCCTACAAAGACTCGGCACTTGGCAAAACTTTCAAGCGTCTCGCCGATGATGTGACTGAACGTCGAAAAGTAAACGAAGACTACACTCCTGTGATTGTGTCTGACTTCGAGCTGGAAGGGGGGAAATCAGTCGCTTGGCTAGGTGCACCAATTGTTCAGCAAGGTTATCTACACAGCTATGCCATGTTCCGCTTGCCAAATAATGGCATCACTAAGTTAGCCGCAGACGCCAACCGAGAGTCATCAATTAACACCTTGCTGGTTGGAAATGATCACCAACCTCGCACAATTAACACGAAACAAGACGACATTAAGAACAGTTTAGAAGTGATCGATAAAGCACTCTCTGGTGCATTTGGTGTCGGCACTTACACAAACGGTTTAGGTGAAGAGATCATCGCGGCTTATGCACCGATTGAAACTCGTGGTGTGATTTGGGCGCTCGTCGTACAGTTACCAGAAAACGAAGCTTTCGCTCGTATACATCAACTCGAAAAACTATTCGTTATCGCTATGTTGATCGCCATTATCCTTGTGGTGATCGCTTCTCACTATTTATCAAACTTTATCACTTCTCCGTTGCTGAAATTGACTTGGGTTGCCGAAAAGGTCTCTGCAGGGGATCTTGATGACACGTCTTTTAATACGGTTCGTAAAGATGAAATTGGTCGGCTTGCGTTAAGCTTTGAACGAATGCAACGCTCTATTCGAGAGAAGATTCAAACCATTAAGAAGCAAAATGAAGAACTAGAAAGCAACATACAGATCATTCAGAAACAGAATGAAGAACTGCAATTGGCCGATAAATTAAAAGATGAGTTCTTAGCCACGACTTCTCATGAACTTCGTACACCGTTACACGGCATGGTCGGGATTGCTGAAACCTTAGCGTCCGGCGCCAATGGCGCGATCCCCGCTAGCCAGAAATATCAGCTTGATATCATCATTAAAAGTGGTCAGCGTCTCGCTAATCTAGTCGATGACTTGTTGGATTATCATAAAATGCGTTATGGAAGCATGGATATCCAGAAATCAGCAGTGAGTTTGGGCAGTGCAACAAGATTGGTTTTAGAGCTTTCTAGCCATTTACTTGGAAGTAAAACCATCCGCATCATCAACCAAGTCCCAGCGGATTTAAAAGCAGTGTCAGCTGACCCGCAACGCCTTGAACAAGTGCTATATAACCTGATTGGCAATGCGATTAAATACACCTCAGAAGGTAAAATTGTTATCTCCGCTAATGTGGTAGATGATCATGTACGCGTACAAGTCGTGGATACTGGACAAGGAATTCCCGCAGAACAACTTGAACATATTTTTGAACCACTTATCCAAGCAGGGCAAGACGCGAGCCGTTATCGTCAAGGTGCAGGACTTGGGCTCTCCATTAGCCGTCAATTGATCGAATTAATGGGAGGCTCGTTATACGTCAGTAGCCAACCAATGGTCGGAACTACCTTCAGTTTCACTTTACCGCTCGCCAGTGAAGAAGAAATCCAAGCAACCCAGACTCTAGCTGCGCACGGACACTTCCAAATCCCTGAAGTTAATGTAGAGAACAGTGAAGACTTATCACTTCCAGAGAACCCAGACGGCCCGTTACTGTATGTTGCTGACGATGAACCAGTAAACTTACGCGTGCTTGAAAGCTTTTTACGTTTAGAGGGCTATCGTGTGCGTACCGTCTCCGATGGGCCAGAAACGTTAGCGCTCGTCGAGCAAGAGAAGCCGGAACTTCTGTTATTGGATATCATGATGCCAGGCATGAGCGGCTACCAAGTTTGTAGTGAACTACGTGAAACCTATGATCATGCCGAGTTGCCAATCATTATGCTCACCGCACTCAGTCAAACAGAAGATCGTGTAAGAGGTTTTGAAGCAGGAGCCAACGACTATTTATCGAAACCATTTAATAAACAAGAGTTGGCGGCACGTATCCAAGCGCATTTAACGGCAAGTAAAGCAGAAATGCGCCATATGGAAAACAAAGTGCTAGAGTCTGAACTTAGACAGCGTGCAGTCGTTGAAGCAAGCTTACTTGAGACTCAAGGTCGTTTGTTGGAACAGCTAGAATCGGCTCCTGAAGCTATCATCTGTCTACGTGAAGACAAGCGTATTCGCTTTGCTAACGAAGCTGCTTGTAAGCTATTCAAGCGCAGCTTAGAACAGCTAAAGCGCTCATCTGCTGATGAGCTGATTGCCCCTAAATATCTGACCGTCAAACAACCTCATTACTGTGGCAAGATTGATATCTATATTGAAGATATTCGTCAGAACATCGAAGCAGACATTCTTAAGCTCCCTGAAGGTTCAGGGTTAGATATCATGTACATCTTTAATGTCGGCGGTGGAGCCAGTGCCGCTCGCATACATAATCTAGAAACCGCCGTAGAAGTGCTTTCAAGTTATGCATTTGATGGTGACAAAGACCAATTGCAAAAGCTAAAAGAGCTTGGCGGAGAATTTACGCGCCTTGCAGACAAAGCGCTCGGTAATAAAAAAGACAAGCAAGAACTTATGCGAGAAGTTCTAGTAGACGCAATGACACATGCTTTAGAGTATTGGGAATCTGTAACGGGTGAAAGTAAGTTCGCATTTGCAGAGCAAAGTGGCTTGTGGCGCGTTTATCTAGACCGTAGTACTTTGCAAACACGCACTTTAGATAAATACATGCGTATAGAAACATTACCCAAAACACCACGTTGGAGAACGGTGCTAAGCTCGATAGAGTTCATTCTCGAACACTGCAAAGAACAGAGCCCCGAGAGAGCATACATAGAAGCACAACGAGATAAACTACAGCGACTATTGACCAGCTAATATTTATCAAAAAAACTAGCCCAGCGTGCATGCTGGGCTTTTTTGTTATTCAAGTATTCCCTTCCTAGAGATAAAAGAGACCGCCTCTTCCTACCCCATTAACATATTTCCAATAACGAACATTCGGTTAGACATCGCTATCTATTGTTGGTCTTCAAACGTACGATCTTATCCATTTAACTGGCCTTAATTAGGTAAGTTCGAGCAACCAAAAAACTTCATTCATACAATAAAAAAAGGACGACAAACGGAAGAAAACTGTCGATAAAAAAGGCCATTTTTCAGATAACAAGCGGATTTTGACGAACTATTGATAGAGATTGCGAACTTAATCACAACAGAACGGCAGATTAATTTTTAGCTGATTAATTAACACCATTTCTGCATGTGAGCGAGATCTCCGAACCTAGAAACCAAGCAAGAAACGTATATTTTAAATGGATCACCAGGTTAGTAATCACCAACACTCATTATTAACAAGGATATAAACTGCGACGCATATCAACGTTTATTTTTTGTCCCTCTACTGGTTAAAATTAGCCAAAATAACGTTTATAACGGAGAGCTCAGAGATTTTAACGTTTTTAACGGGAATCAAGTTTGATTATTTTATGGATAAGGTGTTTTCTTACTCCTGCCTAAGGCCTACAGGCCACTCTTGGCGAAACTCAATGTTGTAATGAGTAAGGCATGTACAAGAGGTAGGTCTTAGAGAGTGTTTATCAATTGATGACATTCAATTCCATTTAGTGAAATGAAAGCAAATAGTAAGGAACAGCTATGCTTGCCAATATTAAAAAAACAGCACTAGCAACAGCAATTATTGCAACGGCTACTACAGGTTTTGCATCGGTAGCTACTGCGGCTGAACGCAGTGAACTGACTATCCACCCTAAAGAGTTTACAACTTTCGTTCGTAACTTTAACCCTTTCTTGGGTGCAACTAACCTGCACACAACAACCGACTTTATTTACGAGCCGCTCGTTGTTTTTAACGAAATGCACGGTAATACGCCTGTATTTCGTCTAGCAGAAAACTTTACCATGGCTGATGACCTGATGAGCGTAACCTTCGATATCCGTAAGGGCGTAAAATGGTCTGATGGCAAAGCGTTTACCGCTGATGATGTTGTTTACTCTTTCAACCTAGTTAAAGAGAAGCCAGAGCTAGACCAATCTGGTATCAACTCTTGGGTGACTGGCGTAGAAAAAGTTAACGACTACCAAGTTAAATTCCGTCTAAGCGAAGCAAACTCAAACGTTCCTTACGAAATTGCGAAAGTACCCGTCGTACCTAAGCACGTATGGAGCAAAGTAAAAGATCCAGCAACATTCACAAACGAAAATCCAGTAGGCAGTGGTCCATTTACCGAAATCGATACTTTCACACCGCAGCTATATATCCAGTGTGAGAACCCGAATTATTGGGATGCAGACAACCTAGATGTAGACTGTCTGCGTGTGCCGCAAATCGCGAACAACGACCAATTCTTGGGCAAAATCGTTAACGGCGAAATGGACTGGACGTCTTCATTCGTACCAGACATCGACCGTACGTACGCTGCAGCAAGTCCGAATCACCACTACTGGTACCCACCAGCGGGTACTCAAGCATTTGTAGTGAACTTCAAAAACCCAGACGCTGCGAAAAACGAAGCACTAACTAACGTAGACTTCCGTCGTGCGTTCTCTATGGCGCTAGACCGTCAAACTATCATTGATATCGCTTTCTACGGCGGCGGTACAGTGAACGACTTCGCATCTGGCCTTGGCTACGCATTCGAAGCTTGGTCTGATGAAGAGACACACAACAAGTACAAAGGCTACAACACATACAACGCGGAAGGTGCGAAAAAGCTTCTAGCTAAAGCTGGCTTCAAAGATGTAAACAAAGATGGCTTTGTGGATACACCATCTGGCAAGTCTTTCGAGCTTCTAATTCAATCACCAAACGGTTGGACTGACTTCAACAACACAGTACAACTAGCCGTTGAGCAACTAGCAGAAGTGGGCATTAAAGCTCGTGCTCGTACACCGGACTTCTCGGTATACAACCAAGCAATGCTAGAAGGTACTTACGACGTTGCTTACACCAACTACTTCCACGGTGCAGATCCACACTTGTACTGGGATAGTGGCTACAACTCGAAGCTACAAGCTGGTGACGGCATGCCTCGCTTTGCAATGCACTTCTACAAGAACGATAAGCTAGACGGTCTTCTTAACAGCTTCTACAAGACAGCAGATAAGCAAGAACAGCTAGAGATCGCTCATGGCATTCAGAAGATCATTGCTCAGGACCAAGTAACTATTCCTGTGCTATCTGGCGCGTACATGTACCAATACAACACAACTCGCTTCACTGGTTGGTGGAACGAAGAAAACCCTAAGGGCCGTCCAAACATTTGGGCAGGTATCCCAGAGCGTCTACTTCACGTACTGGACCTAAAACCAGTTAAATAAGTAGAAGTTCATTTCAAGCGGCATACATCCCGTGTGCCGCCTATAAAAATCCCTTGTTAACGAAACCAATATGTGGCGCTCGTCGTCAGGGGATTTTTCGCTCTAAATTTCGCTAGGAGCGACCTGAAACCAGAAACAGGGAAAAAATCTGGGTGAGTAAGGTGTGAGTTATGGGTTATTTTTTAAGACGTTTGTCGTTCTATCTTGTCGCGCTCTTAGTTGCAGCGACGTTAAACTTTATTATTCCGCGAGCAATGCCTGGTGACCCAGTTACCATGATGTTTGCTAATGCTTCAGTACAGGTGACTCCAGAACGAATCGCAGCAATGAAAGAACTGCTCGGTTTCGTTGATGGGCCAATTTACATTCAGTACTTCTCGTACATTAAAAACATTCTAAGTTGGGAATTGGGCACCTCAATCCAGTTCTACCCACTTTCAGTTAATTCTTTACTAGGTAGTGCATTTGGCTGGTCACTATTTCTAGCTGGTACTGCGGTTGTACTTTCTTTCTCCATCGCTTCTGTCCTTGGTATTTTTGCCGCCTGGAAGCGCGGTAGTAAGTACGATGCATTCGTAACGCCTGGCACATTGATCATTCAAGCTATTCCACAAATGGTTATCGCAATGTTAGCGCTGTTTACCTTTGCGATTGGCCTGAAATGGTTCCCATCTGGCTATGCTTACACGCCAGGTACTATTCCTGATTGGACAAGCTGGGAGTTCATCAAGAACGTGGGTTACCACGCTGTATTACCTCTATTCTGTGCAACCATCGTTCAAATTGGTGGCTTCCTAGTTAACATGCGTAACAACATGATCAACCTTCTCGCCGAAGACTATATCACGATGGCTAAAGGTAAAGGGCTGAGTGAAAACCGCGTCGTCTTTAATTACGCCGCACGTAACGCACTACTTCCAAGTGTTACCGCACTGTCTATGTCTTTAGGTATGGCCATCGGTGGTCAATTAATCATCGAGATGATTTTCAACTACCCAGGCCTAGGTACTGTTCTATTGAACGCAATTCACGCTCGTGACTACCAAGTACTTCAAGGTCAGTTAATTATCATGACGATGTTCATGCTGTGCTTCAACTTAATGGCTGACATGCTGTACATGATTCTAGACCCTCGCCTACGTACGGGAGGCAAATAATCATGAAAGAACTATTCAAACTTATTTTAGGTAACTCATTCGCTCGAATCGGTCTTGGTATTGTTACCGTATTCGTATTCGTTGCGATCGCAGCTCCTTTACTTACGAAACATGCGCCAGACAAGCGAACCGGTAATCCACACGAATACCCTAGCTTTGTCGTAAAACAGGCACAAAACAACCCTGATGGTTGGGTCGCTAAAAACCTAGCAGACGATCGTCGTACACTGCTTATGTCTAAAAAGGCCGACCACGTATTAGGTACTAGCCGAATGGGTCGCGATATCTGGTCGCAGGTGGCTTACGGTGCACGAGTATCACTGGGTGTAGGCTTTGGTGCTGGCATCATCGTGTGTTTCTTAGCAACAGTCATTGGTATATCGGCAGGTTACTTCGGCGGTAAAGTGGATGACATATTGAGTGCCGCAATGAACATCATGTTAGTAATTCCGCAGTATCCATTGCTATTCGTGCTGGCGGCCTTTATCGGTGAAGCAGGCCCACTCACCATTGCCTTGATTATCGCTGGTACTTCTTGGGCATGGGGTGCACGTGTTGTCCGCTCTCAAACTATGGCACTACGCGAGAAAGAGTTCGTTAAAGCTGCCGAAGTATTGGGAGAGTCTTCATTCCGTATCATCTTCGTTGAGATTTTACCAAACCTTATCCCGATTGTCGGTGCGAGCTTCATTGGCTCAGTAATGCTGGCGATCAACACTGAAGCGGTCATTTCGTTCCTAGGTTTGGGTGATGCCAACACGATCAGTTGGGGCATCATGCTTTACAACGTGCAAACCTCATCAGCCATGCTGATTGGCGCATGGTGGGAAGTACTAGCACCTTGTATTGCCCTAACACTACTGGTTACTGGTCTTGCTCTGTTGAACTTTGCCGTTGACGAAATTGCGAACCCTCAACTTCGTTCTCACAAAGGCATGAAACGCTGGAAAAAACTAGCAGCAAAAGACAAGAAAGAACGTGAGCCTGAACTGGCACCACAAAATGCACTATGGAGCGGAGATAAATAATCATGACTGCACCACTAATTTCCATCCGTAACCTATGCGTAGACTACATCACAGACGCGGGCGATGTCCGCGCCTGTAACAACGTGAGCTTCGACATTGCACCAGGTGAAGTATTCGGTCTGGCTGGTGAATCTGGCTGTGGCAAATCCACTGTTGCCTTCTCACTAATGCGCCTTCATAAGCCGCCAGCGTTTATCACAGGTGGTGAGGTGATCTTCAACGGTGAAGATATCCTTCAGTACAGCGATGATCGCATGCAAGCGTTCCGCTGGAGTGAAATGTCGATGGTATTCCAGAGTGCGATGAACGCTTTGAACCCTGTTCTAACCATGGAAGAGCAGTTCTGTGACGTCATCATGCGTCATACCAATATGACTCGCGCTCAAGCAAAAACACGCGCTGAAGGTCTGCTGGAAATCGTTGATATCCACCCTAGCCGATTGAGTGATTACCCGCACCAGTTCTCTGGTGGTATGCGTCAACGTCTAGTAATCGCAATCGCTTTGGCTCTGAACCCAAAAATGATCATCATGGACGAACCGACTACCGCATTGGATGTAGTGGTTCAACGTGAAATTCTACAAAAAATTTACGCGCTTAAAGAAGAGTTTGGTTTCTCAATTCTGTTCATCACACATGACTTGTCATTGATGGTCGAGTTCTCGGATCGTATCGGCATCATGTACTCAGGTGAGTTGATTGAAGTCGCGCCTTCTAAGCAAATTCTGGAAAGTCCTTACCACCCTTACACCAAAGGTTTGGGTAGCTCTTTCCCTCCACTAACTGGACCAAAGACCAAATTGACTGGTATTCCAGGTAACCCGTTGAACTTGCTAGAAGTACCACGGGGCTGCCGCTTCCAAGCTCGTTGCGATCGCGTACATGAAGTATGTACACGTGTACCAACCCAATTACGTCAAATTGAACCAGGTCGCCTCTCAAATTGCCATTTGTACGGCGACACCATTGCTCAAGCTAAGGTTTAACAACAAAAAAACGCTAGCTAAGAACAAAAATTACACTGGAGAGAATTATGAGCAAACAATTCGGCGAACTGCTGATTGAGGGTAAAAATGTCGTTAAGGACTTCCCTTTAAACAGTAACTCAATCAAACAATCTAAGATGCGCGCAATCAACGACGTCTCTTTCAAAATGTACAAGAGCCGCGGCTTGTCAGTGGTAGGTGAATCTGGTTCAGGTAAGTCTACTACTGCAAAAATGATTGCAAAAATGTACGCACCAACCGATGGCATCATTGAATACAAAGGTCGTGATATCCAAGACATCACCTCTCGTCACGATTTAATGACCTACCGTGAAGGTGTACAAATGGTGTGGCAAGACCCGTTTGGCTCGCTAAACCCAACGCACAATATCTTCCACCATATTGCGCGCCCGCTGCTGATTCATAAGAAAGTAGCACCGGGCAACAAGAAAGAACTGGAAGAGCGTGTGTACGACCTACTTGAACAAGTTGGTCTTATTCCACCAAAAGAAACGGCGCAAAAGTTCCCGCACCAGCTATCTGGCGGTCAGCGTCAACGTGTAAACCTAGCTCGTAACATCGCAGTTGGTGCAGAAGTGGTATTGGCGGATGAGCCAACATCGATGCTCGATGTATCAATCCGTGCCGGTGTTCTGAACTTGATGGAAGAGATGAAGTTCGAGAAACAAATGTCTCTGCTTTACATCACTCACGACATCGCAACAGCGCGTTACATTGCTGAAGATCTCGCGGTCATGTACGTAGGTCACATGGTTGAATGGGGCGATACTGAAGAAATCATTCACGATCCTCAACACCCATATACGCAACTGTTGGTATCTGCGGTTCCAGATCCATCGAAGTCTATTCACGAGAAACTGAAAGGCAACAAAGGGGAAATCCCACTTTGGACACCAGAATCTGTCGGCTGTCCATTTGCTGGACGTTGTGTACACGCTACCGACAAATGTCGCGAACGACTACCGGGCGTCACTCAACTGTCCGACAACCACTTTGTCCGCTGTTACTTATTTGAAGATTAATCATAACGAGGGTCAGGTTCAGCCTGGCCCATTCCTGTTTTTATCGTTTCCCGGAGACATTGAATGCTGCTACTGACTAACCACATTGGTTATGAACGTCTGGGCCCAAAGAAAGCCATTATCCAGACCGAACAACCACACTTGTCTTCTTACACTGCTCAATTGATTTGTGCCACTAGCGAGCAAACCGTGGCAACTTTTGCGGTTGAAGAACAAGGTAAAGTGGCGAACTGGCATCAGGGCTATTTCTACCTCATCGACTTTTCCTCTTTCACAACGTCAGGTGACTATTTCTTGCAAGTAGAAGATACGCGCTCTTCCTCTTTCATCGTTGGCGAACACATTCTGTTGGATCAAACTTTGTCAGATGTGATCCACTACTTCAAATCGCAACGTTGCGGCGGGATCTTCGATCAACAAGATCGACAACTTCCAGTACTAAACTCCAATAAAAAGGTTGATGTACACGGCGGCTGGTACGACGCATCAGGAGACGTTAGCAAGTATTTAAGTCACCTTTCATACGCGAATTATTTGAATCCTCAACAAACCCCAATGGTGGTTTGGAACATCCTAAAAGGGGTTTCGTTGCTTGAAGGAAGCGAAGACATTGCAGCTTTCACACGTACACGTCTGATTGAAGAAGCCCTGTTCGGTGCAGACTTTCTTGTGCGTATGCAAAACGAAAAAGGCTTTTTCTACATGACGGTCTTTGACAAGTGGAGCAAAGATACTGCGCAACGCGAGATTTGCGCGTACGAAACTCAACTTGGTCACAAATTTGACGACTATCAAGCAGGCTTTCGACAAGGTGGCGGTGTCGCCATTGCAGCGCTAGCGGCAGCATCGCGTTTAAGTGTTCACGGTGAATACGATCAACAAAAATACCGCAACGCTGCCGAAAATGGTTACTGGCACTTAAAAGAGCACAATACGCAGTACCTCAATGATGGGGAAGAAAACATTATCGACGAATACTGTGCGCTACTGGCTTGTGTAGAACTGTTTAAAGCAACCAAAGAAACTCGCTACTTGGAAGAGAGCCGTTTGTGGGCGCAACGTTTAGTTGCACGCCAAATGAGCGACGAACAGATTCAACACTTTTGGTCAGCAAACCAAGACGGCAGCCGTCCATATTTTCACGCAGCCGAAGCTGGTCTACCAGTTATTGCCCTATGCGAATATCTATCAATTGAAGACGACTCAGCACGAGCGGAATCGGTAAAACGTATCGTAAACCTAGCGTGTGAGTTTGAGGTCACAATATCGAATAGAGTGATCAACCCATTCGGTTACCCTCGCCAATATGTTAAAGGCGTAAATGAGTCAAAACGCGAGGCATTTTTTGTCGCACACAACAATGAATCCGGCTATTGGTGGCAAGGCGAGAATGCTCGACTGGGCTCACTCGCGACCATGGCGTACCTTGCTCAACCGCATATAGCGTCGCAAGAAGTACAGCAACAACTTTCTGTGTTTGCTCAAGATGCATTGAACTGGGTTGTAGGCTTAAACCCATACGACATGTGCATGCTAGATGGCCATGGTCGTAACAACCCTGATTACCTCCCTCAATATGGTTTCTTCAACGCAAAAGGTGGCGTGTGTAACGGGATCACTGGCGGCTTTGAAGACGAGGAAGACATTGCATTTAACCCACCAGCACAAAAAGAAGACGTGTTACAAAACTGGCGCTGGGGCGAACAATGGATCCCGCATGGCGCTTGGTACTTACTCGCGATAATGAGTCAAGCTCAGCATGTTTCTCAGTTGGCGACCTCTAAAAATATGAAGGAAGAATAATCATGGGAATGTATTTTGTCGGTATCGATGGTGGCGGCACGTCATGTCGAGCCAGGATTAAAGATTCACAAGGTAATTTTCTTGGCGAGGCCAAAAGCGGCAGTGCCAACATCATGCTAGGTGCTGAAATAGCAATGGCTTCGATTCTTGAATCCATCACTTCGGCTACCGAGCAAGGCGGTCTGACACAACAAGATTTCGCGTCGATGCACGTCGGCTTAGCCCTTGCTGGCGCAGAGCACAAAGCATCTTGGCAAGCCTTCATGTCTCTTCCTCATCCATTTGCCAGTATGACTCTGAATACCGATGCTTACGGTGCGTGCGTTGGTGCGCACAATGGCGAAGATGGCGCAATCATGATTGCGGGAACCGGTTCTTGTGGCATCTACCTTAACGGATTGGAGCAACATGTTGTCGGTGGTCGTGAGTTCCCTATTTCGGATCAAGGTGGCGGCGCAGTGATGGGGCTACGCCTAGTTCAGCAAGTTTTGTTAGCTGAAGATGGCATCAGAGAAAAAACGCCCCTAGCACAACACGTTATGACGCATTTCGAAAATGAGGTCGACAACGTGGTGGCGTGGTCAAAACAGGCGCTTCCTCGTGATTATGGGCAGTTTTCTCCGGCTATTTTCCAACATGCGGAACAAGGCGATGCACTGGCCATTGAAATGCTGAAGCAAACCGCAGCGGATATAGAAATGTTTCTCGTGGCATTAAACAAGCGCGGCGCAACACGTATTTGTTTAATGGGCAGCATAGCTGAACGCATTGTACGTTGGCTTTCACCACCAGTTCAGCAATGGATTGTTGAGCCACAGTTTGACGCGATTGAAGGCGCAATTATGTTTGCTGGCAAACCAGAACATAACCTTTACTCGCTCAGTGCGGCGTAGGAGTAGATATGGAATATCGTGTTGATCTCGTAGTCCTCTCTGAGCAGAAACAAAACTGCCGCTTTGGCCTTACCTTTCATAACTTGAGCGACCAAGACCTGAACAGCTGGAGCTTAACTTTCGCTTTCGATCGTTACATTCTTCCAGACAGCGTTTCAAATGGTCAACTGACTCAAATTGGTAGTTTTTGCACACTTAAACCAGAAGGGGTGGTACTGGCTGCCAACCATCACTATTACTGTGAATTCAGTATTGGTTCGAACCCATTCCGTTATTACTCGGATGGCTTTAACGAAGCGATGATCAACTTTGTCGTTGATGGAAACCCACAGCGCGCACAAGTGGATGTCACGCCTATCGTATTAGCTTCACCATACCGTGAACGCAGTGAGATTCCGGCAAGTTTAACCCATGCACAGCCCTTGCTGCCAAAACCAAACCATATTGAGGTCAGCGATCACTATTTTAGCTTTGATCATCATGCTGGCGTCGCGGTTTATTCAAGCCTGGCCAATTCAGCTAAAGAATGGCTACTTGAAGAGCTTAAGCGCATTCACCAATTTGAGTTCGCATCAGACAATGGCAGTCAGATCATCTTCAAAGGCAACCCAACCTTGGATGAAGGCGCTTACAAACTGAAAGTAGCCGAAGAGTCAATCAAAATTGAAGCAGGATCTTCGTCTGGTTTTACCCATGCTTGTGCAACGTTATTACAACTAGTCAAAGTTGGCGATCAACCTAACTCAATGGAAGTAGTTTGCTGTTCAATCAAGGACAGACCACGCTTTCGTTACCGCGGTATGATGCTCGATTGTGCTCGTCATTTTCACTCCGTTGAGCAAGTCAAACGCTTGATCAACCAACTGGCTCATTACAAGTTCAATACGTTCCATTGGCATCTTACCGACGATGAGGGTTGGCGAATTGAAATCAAATCACTGCCTCAACTGACCGATATTGGTGCTTGGCGCGGATTGGATGAGATCAATGAACCACAGTACACGCACTTTGATGAACGTTACGGCGGCTTCTACACACAAGAAGACATCAAAGACGTTATCGAATTTGCATCGCAACGCGGCATCACCATCATTCCTGAAATTGATGTACCTGGTCATTGCCGAGCCGCCATCAAGTCGTTACCACACCTATTGGTAGAAGCGGAAGATACCACCGAATACCGCAGTATTCAGCATTACAACGACAACGTCATTAACCCTGCTCTGCCGGGGAGTTATGAATTTATCGACAAAGTGCTAGAAGAGGTCTCTGCGCTTTTTCCTGCGCCTTACGTTCATATTGGTGCCGACGAAGTACCTAACGGCGTATGGTCAAAAAGCCCAGCATGCCAAGCACTAATGGAACAACTGGGTTACAGCGACTACAAAGATTTGCAAGGACACTTCTTGCGTTATGCCGAAGACAAACTTCGTAAATTGGGCAAACGCATGCTGGGCTGGGAAGAAGCTCAACACGGCGACAAAGTCAGTAAAGATACGGTGATCTACTCATGGCTAAGCGAAGAAGCGGCATTGAACTGTGCTCGCCAAGGCTTTGATGTGGTGCTGCAACCAGCACAAACCACTTACCTAGATATGACCCAAGACTACGCACCTGAAGAACCGGGCGTGGACTGGGCAAACCCACTGCCACTAGAAAAAGCTTACAACTACGAGCCGCTCGCTGAAGTGCCTGCTGACGACCCAATACGTAAGCGCATTTGGGGCATTCAAACAGCATTATGGTGCGAAATTATCAATAACCAACCTCGCATGGACTACATGATCTTCCCTCGTTTAACTGCAATGGCAGAAGCATGTTGGACAGACAAACAACACCGAGATTGGACCGACTATTTATCACGCTTGAAAGGCCATCTACCTCTGCTTGATTTGCAGGGAGTGAATTACCGTAAACCGTGGAAGTAATACAAAACTGATGTCGAAACATCACGCTTGAAGAGTTTTTAAATTTTGGCTGCTGATGCAGCTTCGTAAAAAGGAAAGACACAAATGAAATACGGCTATTTCGATAACGAGAATCGCGAATACGTCATCACTCGCCCTGACGTACCAGCACCATGGACCAACTACCTAGGTACTGAGAAGTTCTGTACGGTTATCTCGCACAACGCGGGTGGCTACTCGTTCTACAACTCTCCAGAATACAACCGTGTTACTAAATTCCGTCCAAATGCGACATTCGATCGCCCAGGACACTACGTTTACTTGCGTGATGATGAGACAGGTGATTACTGGTCAATCTCTTGGCAACCAGTTGCGAAGAGCCTAGACGAAGCAAACTACGAAGTTCGTCACGGCTTGTCTTACTCTAAGTTCAAATGTGAATACAGCGGTATTACCGCAACAAAAACTCTGTTCGTGCCAAAAGGCGAAGACGCTGAAATCTGGGATGTAGTGATTAAAAACACCTCTGACAAACCACGTACGATCAGTGCATTCTCATTTGTTGAGTTCTCATTCAGCCACATTCAATCTGATAACCAAAACCATCAGATGTCTCTGTACTCGGCAGGTACGGCTTACAACGAAGGCGTGATAGAGTACGACCTGTACTACAACACCAACGATTTCGAAGGCTTCTACTACCTAGCTTCAACATTTGCCCCAGATTCATACGACGGCCAACGTGACAGCTTCCTAGGCCTATACCGTGACGAAGCAAACCCGTTAGCGGTAGAACAAGGTAAGTGTTTCAATACAGCGCAAACTTGTTACAACCACTGTGGCTCTTTGCATAAGCAATTTACTATTCAGCCGGGTGAAGAAGTTCGCTTTGCTTACATTCTCGGTATCGGTAAAGGCAACGGAGAGCGTCTGCGTGCTAAGTACCAAGACCTTGCAGAAGTCGATAACGCATTTGCGGGTATCAAAGCACACTGGGATGAGCGTTGTGGCAAGTTCCAAGTGAAATCACCAAACGAAGGTCTAGATACCATGATCAACGCTTGGACGTTATACCAAGCGGAAACGTGTGTGGTGTGGTCTCGCTTTGCTTCATTCATCGAGGTGGGAGGCCGTACTGGTCTTGGTTACCGCGATACAGCGCAAGATGCAATCTCAGTTCCTCACGCTAACCCAGCAATGACGCGCAAACGTATCGTTGACCTACTGCGCGGCCAAGTAAAAGCGGGCTACGGTCTACACCTATTCGATCCAGATTGGTTTGATCCAGAAAAAGCGGATGTTAAACCATCTAAATCTCCAACCGTAGTTCCAACACCTTCTGATGAAGACAAAATTCACGGCATCGAAGACACCTGTTCTGATGATCACCTATGGCTAGTTCCAACCATCTGTAAGTACGTGATGGAAACCGGTGAGCACAGCTTCTTCGACGAAGTGATCCCTTACGCCGACGGTGGCGATGCAACGGTTTATGACCACATGAAAGCCGCGCTAGACTTCTCGGCTGAATACGTAGGTCAAACCGGTATCTGTAAAGGTCTGCGTGCAGACTGGAACGACTGTCTGAACCTAGGTGGCGGCGAATCTTCAATGGTGTCGTTCCTACATTTCTGGGCACTGCAGGAGTTCATCGACCTAGCGAAATACCTAGGTAAGGAAGCCGACGTTGAAAAATACACCGAGATGGCAGCAAACGTGCGTGAAGCGTGTGAAACACACCTTTGGGACGAAGAAGGCGGCTGGTATATCCGTGGTCTAACGAAAAACGGCGAAAAGATCGGTACAGCGCAACAAAAAGAAGGTCGTGTACACCTAGAGTCAAACACACTTGCGGTACTTTCTGGTGCGGTATCTCAAGAGCGCGGCGAAAAAGCGATGGACGCTGTCGATGAGAACCTATTCTCTGAATACGGCCTCCACCTAAACTCACCATCTTTTGCAACACCGAATGATGATATCGGCTTCGTAACTCGTGTTTACCAAGGCGTAAAAGAGAACGGTGCGATATTCTCGCATCCAAACCCATGGGCTTGGGTAGCTGAAGCGAAACTGGGTCGTGGTGATCGTGCAATGAAGTTCTACGATGCGCTAAACCCATACAACCAGAACGACATCATCGAAAAACGTATTGCAGAGCCATACTCATACGCTCAGTTCATCATGGGTCGTGACCACCAAGACCACGGTCGTGCAAACCACCCATGGTTAACAGGTACGTCAGGCTGGGCTTACTTCGCTGTTACCAACTTTATTCTTGGTGTGCGTACAGGCTTCGATGGCCTAACTATCGATCCATGTATCCCAACGAACTGGCCTGGTTTCGAAGTGACTCGCCAATGGCTAGGAGCAACGTACAACATCAAAGTCGTTAACCCAGACTCAGTAAGCAAAGGCGTTAAGTCGATTACCGTGAACGGTGAAGCTGTAAATGGTGCATCTGTACCAGTTCAAGCGGAAGGTTCAGTAAACGAAGTTATCGTTACTCTAGGTTAATCATCTTTTGGGGGAGTCCTTCTCCCCTTTTGATTTATCCGGTGCATTTATGTTTTACAAGTGCATCGGTTCGCTAGCAAAGATTTAAGACGCGGTGGGATGCCGCTCTTATCGAGGATCGAATCATGATCAAATTTGGTACAGGCGGTTGGCGTGCATTTATTGGTGAGGAGTTCACCAAAGATAACGTACGCTTGGTTGCCCAAGCAGTTGCAAACATCACGAATAACGAATCGGTTGCTGATCGCGGTTTTGTGATTGGCTATGACCGTCGTTTTCTTTCCGATAAAGCAGGTCGTTGGTTCGCTGAAGTTCTAGCAGCAAACGGCATTATGGTTAGCTTTATCGACAAATTTGTCCCAACACCTATCGTAATGTTTAAAGCGAAAGAAATGGGCTGCGCATACTCGGCATGTATTACCGCATCACACAACCCTGCCGATTACAACGGCATTAAAGTCTTCATTGAAGGTGGTCGTGACGCAGATGAAATCATCACCCAAAAAATCGAATCACAAATAGACGCGCTCACTGCGCAAGATGTAAAAAGCGTCGACTTTGAACAAGCGGTTGAAGATAAGCTGATTGAAATCATCAATCCGATGAACGAATTCGTTGACTCAATCATCGACTTTATCGACATCGGAGCGATCAAGAAGGCGAATTTACGTGTTTTGATCGACCCAATGTTTGGTGTCGCGAAAAACGCACTGCAAACCGTATTAATCAACGGCCGCTGTGACGTTGATGTGATTAACGATGGCAAAAACCCAGACTTCGGTGGGTTAATGCCTTCGCCAAGCGCTGCAACACTCTACCGTTTGATGCACCTAGTGAAAGAGCAAGGTTACGATATTGGCATCGGTACTGATGGCGATGCGGACCGTCTTGGTATTATCGACGAAAAAGGTAACTTCATTCATCCAAATGAAGTGCTACTGCTGCTTTACTACTACCTACTTGAATACAAAGGCTGGAAAGGCTCCGTGGTACGTAACATCGCAACCACCCACCTTCTCGATAAAGTCGCCGAAGATCATGGCGAGAAATGCTTTGAGGTTCCTGTAGGCTTTAAGCACATCAGCTCCCAAATGGAAGCGGATGACTCACTGATTGGCGGGGAAAGCTCTGGTGGCCTAACCATTCGCGGCCACATCAAAGGTAAAGACGGCGTATTCGCATCAAGCCTATTGGTAGAAATGATTTCAGTAACCGGCAAGAAGCTGTCTGAGTTGCTGGATGAAATCTACGGCAAGTACGGCTATGCCTACATGGCAGAAGGCGATTGCAAGTTCAAACCAGCGCAAAAAGACGTACTGTTCAACAAGATTTATGTTGAAAAGCAGTTGCCTGAGTTCGAGTTTGAAATCGAAAAAGTCAGCTATGAAGATGGTGCGAAAGTCTACTTCAAGAACGGCGGTTGGATCATTGCTCGCTTCTCTGGCACTGAGCCACTGCTACGAATTTTTGCAGAGATGCAAGATAAGGACACTGCGGAACGTGTTCTTCAACAGTTTAAAGACTTCTTGTCTTTATAACTGAACCTTGTGCCCGCTTCGAGCACTATGATGAGAGTCAACGCTGTCTGAAAAGGCGCTCATCAACAGGAGAAGAGCACTTGCCCGGCTCCACAGCCGGGCTTTTTATTGTATGTTGGGAAGTCGTAAACGAGATAGAAAAGATACTCAGGAGCGTTAAGCAAATGCCAGGACGCCTTGCGTTTCAATTTTCACCGCGACGGACTCACCTATATTTAATGCTTGCGAAGCTGTAGCTAACAAACGGTCACCATTCGCGTTAATCACATAACGGCAGTGATCACCCATAAAATGCTGTTCCAATACGGTTACCGAACTATCTTCATCGGATTGAATTTGCACATGCTGCGGTCTTAGCAGTAAAGAGCACTCCGCCTGTACTGGAATATCTTGTTGAGCCGTGGCTTCAACCACGCCCAAGTGGGTTTCATATTCTGAATTCGAAACCCGTTTAGCAGCAAGGTAACTGCCACCACCTAAGAAATCAGCGACAAATTTACTTGAAGGCTGGTAGTAAAGCTCAGATGCTGTGCCATATTGCTCGATGACTCCATTGTTCATCACTGCCATTTTATCGGCGAAAGCAAAAGCCTCTTCACGGCTATGCGTAACAAAAATGGCAGTCACACCTTGGGCCTTAAAAATCTTACGGATCTCACTTATCAACTCATGGCGAACTTGCGTATCAATATTAGAAAACGGTTCATCAAGTAACAATAAGTCTGGGCTGTAAGCTAATGAGCGAGCAATCGCAACACGCTGCTGCTGTCCACCAGACAATTGATGAGGATAACGATCGCCATAACCTTGAAGATGCACGAGTTCTAACATCTCTTGAACTTTGGCATTTTTCTCTTTTGTCGAGCACTGCTTTAAGCCAAAGGCAATGTTTTGCTCCACCGTCAAGTGAGGAAAAAGTGCGTAATCTTGGAAAATCATCCCGATATTACGCTGTTCTGGCGGCAACCAGTTTTCCCCATCATCAATTGTGACGCAATTTAGACTCATTTCGCCTGACGTTAACGGCAATAATCCCGCAACGGCCTTTAATAGTGTTGTTTTCCCACAGCCACTGGCTCCTAGCAAACAGACAATCTGCCCTTGTTCTACCTCAAGAGACAATGATTCGAGTACAGTTTGATCGTCATATTGGCACGTTAGGTTTTTAATTGATAATGCACAGCTCATCAGTGATTTTGCTCCAGTGAACGGTTAACAACAACAAGCGGGATCAACCCAACAAGAACCAACAGAACCGCTGGCAAAGCGGCCAATTCTAAATGCTCATCCGAGGCGAAGTTATAAACGTATGTGGCTAGTGTTTCAAAGTTAAACGGACGAAGTAACAAAGCCGCATTAAGCTCTTTCATCGACTCGATAAACACTAATAAAGCCGCAATCAGTGCACCGCGCTTAACCAGCGGAAAGTGCACGCGCCACAGCATGGCATTGGGCTTACAACCCATAGTGCGCGATGCCATATCTAACGACGGAGAAATTTTATTTAAATTACTTTCGATACTACCAATCGCTACCGCGGAAAAGCGCACAACCATGGCAAATACTAGTGCGAACATGGAACCAGAAAAGATAAGTCCCGGCCTTCCCCACTCCATGGCTTTAGCAACGTCGTTGACACGATGATCCATAAACAGCACAGCGACCATCACACCGATGGCTAGTACCGTTCCTGGTACTGCATAGCCCATAGAAGAAAGACGCATAAATGCCAAGCTTTCTCGTTTACCATTGACTCGATGGGTAAAGTTAACGATCAGTGCGACAGCAACACCAATAATCGCAGCAATAACAGACACAACTAAGCTGTTCCATGCGTATTCACGAAACTCTGAGGTCCAACTCTGCGCAAAATAAGTGATCGCATAATCAATCAGCTGTAGTAGCGGCAAAATAAACGCGACCGAAACCAAGCCCCAGCACCAAACTAGTGCGGTCCACTTTTTCCAGCCCGTCAACTCGTAACGAAAATCTTCGTGACTGTTAAATTGGCTTTGAAAAAGCTTTTGTTTACGGCGGCTGTATCGTTCGGCACTAAGAAGCAGTACTACAATGACGAGCATCATGGCAGAAATCTTGGCTGCCGCATTAAGATTAGAGTACCCCAACCAAGTATCGTAGACCGCTGTGGTTAACGTATTCACCGCGAAGTAACTTACCGTACCAAAGTCACCAATGGTCTCCATTGCGACCAATGATAAACCCACTGCGATAGAGGGTCTTACTAACGGCATCGAGATGCGCCAAAAGCTTTCCCATGGAGAGCACTTGAGCAAACGCGCGCTTTGCAATAAAGAGACATTTTGCTCCATAAACGCAGCCCGGCACAATAAATACACGTAAGGATACAACACCAAAGCTAACACAAAGGTCGCGCCAGGCAACGTACGAATGTCAGGGAACCAATACTCGCCAGGTCCCCATCCGGTTACATCACGCAAAAAGATTTGAATTGGACCAGCAAAATCAAACCAATCAGTAAAAATATAACCAATGATATAACCTGGCATTGCAAGAGGTAGCACCAATGCCCACTGCAACCATTTTTCGGTCGGCAGTTTACACATGGCCATTATCCAAGCGCTTGGAATACCAAGAATTAAGGACAGCACCATTACGCCAACAGTTAGCGCAACCGTGTTAAAAATATAAGTCGGCATGACCGTTGCCATTAAATGAGCAAACAAATCATCCGTTTCACCAATTGCGGTGTAGAAGATCGCTAAGATCGGCAAAACCAGTAGCAGAGTTATTACCCCACTACTGGTTTTCCATAAAGAGTGTTTATCTTTCATCGCCTAATTACTGCAAGGCTGTATGAAATACAAATGCTGTTGCAAATACATCTCATATCCTTTAATCAAATGGGGGTACTGTTATACCCCCACAAGGAATTAAAGGTCAAATTTCACTTCATCTAATAGCTTAATTGCCGCTTCGTGGTTGGCTGCAATATCGTCTAGAGAAAGCTTGTCTGCTTTAAAGTCACCCCAAGATTCCACAAGCTCAGAACGCTTCACGCCTTCTTTAACTGGGTACTCGTAGTTAACTTCTGCGTACATTTGCTGCGCTTTGTCACCCGTTAGGAATTCCATTAGCTTCACAGCATTGTCTTTGTTTGGAGAGTACTTAGCCATCGCCATACCAGAGATATTCACGTGAGTGCCTGTAGTCTCTTGGTTAGGGAAGTTGATGTAAACTGCATCAGCCCAAGCTTTTTGCTCTTTGTCGTTAACCATTTTACCTAGGTAGTAGCTGTTACCCAGAGAAACATCACATAGGCCTTCTTTGATCGCTTTAACTTGTGCACGATCGTTGCCTTGTGGTTTGCGAGCAAGGTTTGCTTTCACGCCTTCTAACCACTCTTTGGTTTCTGCTTCGCCATTGTGAGCAATCATTGCTGAAACTAGAGAAACGTTGTACGGGTGCTTACCGCTACGAGTACAAATTTTACCTTTGAACTCTGGCTTAGCTAAGTCTGCGTAGTTGAAATCTGCGCCTAGTTTACCTACGCGATCACGTGATGAATAAACGCTACGAGAACGTAGAGTTAGAGCAAACCACTCATTCTCTTTATCTTGGTATTGAGCAGGTACGTTTTCTTCAATGATTTTGCTATCGACTTTCTGAACTAAACCTTTGTTTGTCAGTTCAGCTAGACGGCTGATGTCTGTCGTAAGAATAACGTCAGCAGGGCTGTACTCACCTTCTTGAGCTAGCTTTTCTGCTAAGCCTTTTTTAGCAAATTTTACGTTTACTTTGATGCCAGTTTCTTTAGTGAACTCATTGAACATAGGTTCAACTAGGAAAGGTTGACGGTAAGAGTAGACGTTCACTTCTTCAGCAGCCATTGCTGTTGGAGCTAGAGTAGCGCAAGTTAGTGCTGAAAGAGTTAGCAGTTTTTTCATTGTTTAATCCTTTACCATGCTAATGATAACGTTTATCAGTTGCGTTATTATATGTATGTTCAATAAGAAGACAATGACGAATATTAAAAAACCTGCTCATCGGAGCAGGTTTTATTGTGTTAAGTGTGTAACCATTTATTACAAGCTAATGATTATTTCACCGTAACAAACTCTGGGTAAGCACCAACACCACAATCATGCATGTCCATACCTTCCATTTCTTCATCTTCTGTAACGCGAATCCCAACGGTCGCTTTCAAGATTGCCCACACAACTAGGCTAGCACCAAATACCCAAGCAAAGATAACTACGGCACCTAAAAGCTGTGCACCAAACGTTGCATCACCGTTGCTCAGTGGCACTACCATTAGGCCGAAGAAACCACACACACCGTGAACTGAGATAGCACCTACTGGATCGTCAATTTTAAGTTTATCTAGAGCAATGATACTGAATACAACTAGTGCACCCGACACTGCACCAATCGCAACCGCATACAGTGGTGATGGCGATAGAGGGTCTGCAGTGATGGCAACCAAGCCAGCTAGCGCGCCATTGAGAATCATCGTTAAATCGGCTTTACCCCAAGTAGTTTTACAAACGAATAGCGCCGCAATTGCACCGGCAGCCGCTGCTGCGTTAGTGTTTAGAAAGATCTGACCTACCGCTGTTGCGTTCTCAAAGTCTGAAACCATCAACTGAGAACCACCGTTAAACCCAAACCAACCAAACCAAAGGATGAAAGTACCTAGTGTTGCCAAAGGCATGTTTGAACCTGGAATCGGGTAGATTTCACCGTTTTTTCCATATTTACCTTTACGAGCACCAAGCAATAACACACCTGCGAGAGCTGCAGAAGCACCTGCCATATGTACGATACCAGAACCCGCAAAGTCACTAAATCCAGCTTCTGCTAGGAAGCCTCCACCCCATGTCCAGTAACCTTCCATTGGATAGATAAACGCAGTTAAAATCGCAGAGAAAATCAAGAAAGACCAAAGCTTCATGCGCTCAGCTACCGCACCAGAAACGACGGACATGGCAGTTGCAACGAAGACAACTTGGAAGAAGAAGTCAGACTCTAAAGAGTGGTCGGCCCCTTCACCTTGAGTACCAATTAGCGTACCAAATGAAGGTAACCAGCCTCCTTCTCCATTATCGACATACATGATGTTATAACCGACAATCAGAAACATCGTACATGCGATGGCGTACAAACAGATGTTCTTCGTAAGAATTTCTGTTGTGTTTTTAGAGCGCACAAGGCCAGCCTCTAGCATCGCAAAGCCTGCTGCCATCCACATTACCAACGCACCGGAAATGAGGAAGAAAAAGGTGTCAAGTGCGTAACGTAACTCGGTTACTGTTGTTGTTAATTCCATAATAAGTATCTCCAATCCTTTGAATTCTTAAAGTGCTTCTGCGTCCATTTCGCCAGTTCGGATACGCACCGCTTGGTTCAGATCGTAAACAAAAATTTTACCGTCGCCGATTTTTCCGGTTTGCGCAGCTTTTGTAATTGCTTCAACAACGCGATCTACATTGTCTGCGTGAGTCGCGATTTCAATTTTCACCTTTGGTAGAAAATCGACTTGATACTCTGCACCGCGATACAATTCCGTGTGACCTTTTTGACGACCGAACCCTTTAACTTCTGATACTGTCATCCCTTCGATACCGACATCAGCCAATGCTTCTCGTACATCGTCTAATTTAAACGGCTTAATAATGGCATTGATTATTTTCATTGAGTTATCTCCGAAGCTTTCATCCTGAAACACTTCTTATAATCCAATCTACGTGCCAAGTTTTTAAGTTATTGAATAATAAAAGCTAACCTCAATTTACATATCTATAAACAAAAAGGGCGCACCATATCGGTGCGCCCTTTTCACAAATTTAAAGCAACGGCAGAGAAGTTACCCAAAACTGTGCATTAAATGTTCAAAAAGTCTTTCCACTGTTCGATAAGTGCCATGAAATCCTCTATCCCACAACTTGCTGTACTTTCTGCATTGTAGAAGTCGAACTCACTTTCCATCTCGACATCATATTCATGGGCTAATGCGTTTTCTTGTACAAGAACTTCGTCGCCCTGAATCATCAAGCTAATTTCCGTGCCTGTTAGGTTATGCTCCTGAGAAGGCGCTAAAAATGACCGCTCAATTAGCTTTTCAACCTGTGCAATCTTCATCGGATCTTTGCCAATTTCTTCTTGCAACCAGCGCCCTACAATCTCATGTCCCATGCTACATTTTACGTAGTACTCGCCCATCAACGTGTTACGAATGAATTCAAATTCCACCGAGATTGCCTATTTCGTATCAATTTGGTGCGAGTATAGCGAATTGCTCCCATAAAAAAAGCACCTCATATGAGGTGCTTTCGAATTGTGCATTTCTGATTATGCCGGCTCTTGGAAGATCACTTCGTCCGCTTTCTTGGTATATTGATCCATTTTATGGAAGTTCAAGTAGCGGTACGTATCCGTTGCCGTAGCGTCGATTTGCTTCGCGTATTCTAGGTATTCTTCTTTGGTTGGAATCTTACCTAGGATTGCACCTACTGCAGCTAGCTCAGCTGACGATAGGTAAACATTCGCACCAGTACCCAGACGGTTCGGGAAGTTACGCGTTGAAGTCGACATTACTGTTGATTTATCTGCAACACGCGCTTGGTTACCCATACAAAGTGAACACCCTGGCGTTTCAATACGCACCCCTGCACGTCCGAAGATACCGTAGTAGCCTTCTTCAATCAGTTGGTCTTTATCCATCTTTGTTGGTGGCGCTACCCAAAGGCGAGTCGCTAACTGGCCATTGAACTTATCAAGCAATTTACCTGCTGCGCGGAAGTGACCGATGTTCGTCATACAAGAACCGATGAACACTTCATCAATCGCTGTGCCTTGTACTTCAGACAACAAACGAGCGTCATCTGGGTCATTCGGTGCACATAGTACTGGCTCATTGATTTCAGCCATATCGATTTCAATCACATGTGCGTATTCAGCGTCTTTATCTGCTTGCATCAGCTCAGGGTTTGCTAGCCACTCTTGCATTGCAGTAATGCGGCGCTCGATAGTACGGCGATCACCGTAGCCTTCAGAGATCATCCACTTCAGCATCACGATGTTAGAGTTTAAGTACTCTTCGATCGACTCTTGAGACAATTTCACAGTACAACCTGCCGCCGAACGCTCTGCAGATGCATCAGAAAGCTCAAATGCTTGCTCAACCGTTAGCGTTTCTAAGCCTTCAATCTCAAGGATACGGCCAGAAAATTCGTTGATCTTGCCCGCTTTTTCTACCGTTAGTAGACCTTGCTGAATCGCGTAGTAAGGGATGGCATGAACAAGATCACGCAGTGTAATACCCGGTTGCATCTCACCTTTAAAACGAACCAAGATTGACTCTGGCATGTCTAGCGGCATAACGCCTGTCGCAGCTGCAAAGGCAACCAAGCCCGAGCCGGCTGGGAATGAAATACCCAGAGGGAAACGAGTATGTGAGTCACCACCCGTACCGACAGTATCCGGTAGTAGCATACGGTTTAGCCATGAGTGGATAATACCGTCACCAGGACGAAGAGATACACCACCGCGGTTCATAATAAAGTCCGGAAGTGTATGGTGAGTGTTAACGTCTACTGGTTTTGGATAAGCCGATGTGTGACAGAAAGACTGCATGACAAGATCAGCAGAGAAGCCGAGACACGCCAAGTCTTTAAGTTCATCACGAGTCATAGGGCCAGTAGTATCTTGCGAACCTACTGTCGTCATTTTCGGCTCACAGTAGGTACCAGGGCGAATGCCTTCTACGCCACACGCTTTACCAACCATTTTCTGTGCAAGCGTGTAACCCTTGCCAGAATCTGCGATTTCACCAGGTTTACGGAATACGTCCGAAGGCTCAAGACCTAGCGACTGGCGCGCTTTGTCTGTCAAACCACGACCGATGATCAATGGGATACGACCACCAGCACGAACTTCATCAATCAGTACTTCTGTTTTTAGCGAGAACTCAGCTAGAACCTCACCAGTTTCGTGGTTGCAAACTTTACCTTCATATGGGTAAACATCGATAACATCGCCCATGTTGAGCTTAGTTACGTCAACTTCGATTGGTAGTGCGCCAGCATCTTCCATTGTGTTAAAGAAGATAGGGGCAATTTTGCCACCAAGCACATACCCACCAGCTCGTTTGTTTGGAACGTAAGGGATATCATCACCCATAAACCAAAGCACTGAGTTGGTTGCAGATTTACGTGAAGAGCCAGTACCAACAACATCACCAACGTAAACCAATTGATGGCCTTTGTCTTTTAACTCTTCAATTTGCTTGATCGGGCCAATAGTACCCGGTTGATCAGGGTTTATTCCTTCACGCTCGTTTTTAAGCATCGCCAGTGCGTGTACTGGGATATCAGGGCGAGACCAAGCGTCAGGTGCAGGTGAAAGGTCATCCGTGTTCGTTTCACCTGTTACTTTAAATACGGTTAGAGTGACTTTTTCTTCAAGCTTAGGCTTAGAAAGGAACCACTCAGCATCAGCCCATGATTGAAGTACTTTCTGTGCATGCGCATTGCCTGCTTTCGCTTTCTCTTCTACGTCATAGAAAGCATCAAACATCAGCAGCGTATGAGACAGCGCTTTTACTGCGATCTCTGCCAGTGCTTCATCATCCAATAGCTCAACTAGCGGTTCGATGTTGTAACCACCTTGCATAGTGCCTAGCAGTTCAGCCGCTTTTTCACGACTCACTAATGGTGATTTAACTTCACCTTTTGCTACTGCTGTTAGGAAACCCGCTTTTACATAAGCAGCTTCATCAACACCTGGAGGGATACGGTTTTCAAGTAGGTCAAGAATGACTTCTTCTTCACCTTGCGGGGGATTTTTCAGAAGTTCTACAAGTCCAGCAACTTGTTCTGCGTCTAGCGGTTTAGGAACAACTCCTTCAGCAGCACGCTCTTCGACGTGTTTACGGTAGGCTTCAAGCACGACTTTTTCCTCTCATTGCGGTTCCTCCTCTATTATTACTATTGTTAAAGTAAAGGAGTGAACATCCTTGGAAACTTGGCTCTCCATTGCCCTTGTTTTCATTCAATTATGATTGAGAAACAGCGCCGTAGAGGCCAAACTGTGGGCAAAATAATAGCAAATTTAACCTTAAATTAAAATCTTATCATTTTGACCAACATAGCAACTTACGACTAAAGTTCTGCTAATTTTGACCAAATATGCCAAGTTTTGCTTTCTCATACCCGATTAATTAAACGATGTTCCTACGATCAAATACACAGCATCCAAATCTTGCTCGGTACGACCGTATGCCAACATTATTGGTCCTATTGGTGAGTCAACACCAAAGAAGATGGAGCCAGCATTGTAAAGCGGCGCTTCGTTTAGTTTCAGATCATTATCAGACCAAACACCGCCATATTCGACCGATGCGCCCAGGTAGACTGGAGCTTCAAACAATCCGAAATCATTATCAAACCACTTATATCGGTACACCAAACTGCTGAAAAATAAGTTCTGTCCGATCAGGCTATTTCTTGGGATTCCCGATAGGCTTAAGAAGCCGCCCAACTCTCTGGGATCAAGCGGTAAAGATGAGTTTTTACTCTCTACAAAACTATATTCAGCATGTCCGACTAAAGTATGACGCTGATGACTCACTGCACCTTTAAATCGTGCAGAGATTTCATATACGGTATCTTCAATAATTTTGTCAGTCTCTATAAGGCTAACGCCTTGAGGACTTTGATCATGAGACACTAAATATTCGAGATCAACTAAAAGCCCACGAGTCGGAAATGCGAAATCATCAAGTGTATCTAGGCGATAATTGGCAAACAGGCCACGACGTTCAAAATCCAATTTACCAGCAGAAGCCAAAGTAGAAAGCTCAATATCTCCGGTAGAGTAGCGAGCGCCAAATCGAAGTTCTTGCCACAATGTGGGTTGGATACCTATCGCTAACTCTGTTGTAAAATCATCGTAAGTGACCGGAAAAAAGTCATTTACTGATTCTAAATCTGGTGCTTGAGGCTCTGTTAAAGGTAAGTTTCGGCTCTCACTGCCATAGGATATACGCCCCGATACAAAAAGTTCTTGGCTAGATAAAACAGGAGAATACAACTCAGCTTCAATCAGCTTATCCGTGCCCATTTCTACGTTGAACGCCAACTCCGCGCCATGAGAGTTCAAGTTGGTAAAGTTGGTTGATATCCCTATGCCGTACTGGCTATCTGTATCGAAGTCATCTTCAAGAAAAAATCGGAAGTTGAGATAATTAGGCCCCCACGACTTCTCGTTAACATCAAAAACCAACAATGTCTCACCATCAACCTCTTCAAAGTGATAAGTGATGAGCTCGAACCTATCTAACGCGTAGAGGTTTTCAACGGCTTTCTCAATTTCGGCCGTTGAAATACGACGTCCGGTTTCTAATTCAATACGATTCGTCAACAGCACATCGCTGTAGTGCGTGTTATTAACAATCACTATGTCATCAACCACACGCTGATCGCCATAAATCAAAGTTTTACGAACTTCTTGTTTGCGATCGATGTATTTTTGATAGTCCGCATTGGACAAGCGCAACCCTTTCAGCTTGTCTTTTAACTGCTTGGTAATATCGTACCCAGCTTGAAAAGCCCAAGGCATTTTGTCGAACTCGACGGTTTCCATGGTGCCCACATTGGGACGAATATAGATATCTTGAGGTTCAAGCTCGTCCACTTGCTGTTGTGTACTACGACGAACGAGATAGTTAGAGAGTTGATCCGCGACAGTAAACAGCCCCGTAAATTCATCTTCGGTTTTGTAGTCGGTGCTAATATCGACGGCAATAACGACATCAGCCCCCATGGCGCGAGCCACATCGACAGGCATGTTATTGACGACGCCGCCATCAACAAGCATATGGCCATTGAGCTTATAGGGAGGAAGCGCTCCTGGTACAGACATGCTAGCCATCATGGCGTCCACAAGGTAACCATTGCCCAGTACGACTTCTTCTAAGGCAAGAATATCTGTCGCAACAGAACGATAAGGAATGGCAAGATCATCAAAAGAATCGAATCGCCCTAAGTTCCCTGTAGTCTCACGCAATACTCGCAACATGTTCTGGCCTTGCACCACACCCGTTGGTGCTCGTACCTCACCGAACCTTAAGCCGAGATCGGTATTAATTTGATAGCGGTCTTCATACTCTTTGTCACGAACTCGACGTTGGCTACGGTCAACACGATCTCGATAACCGCTGCCCCAATCGACGGTGTAGATAAAACTCTCAATTTCATCAGCACTCATCCCCGTGGCATAGAGCCCACCCACATAGGCGCCCATACTGGTACCGGTCACAATATCGACAGGGATCTGCATTTCTTCCAATGCTTTTAAAACCCCAATGTGTGCCGCCCCTTTCGCTCCGCCACCAGCGAGCACAACCGCCACCTTTGGTCGAGGTTCCAAGTCATCCGTTTTTGTTAGAGAGTTTGCGAGGGAAACAGAAGGAGTGATCATCAAAAAGGTACTAACCCAAAGCGCAAAGTTGCGAACCGATGGGCTTGATAACAGCTTTTTGAACATTCACTTCTTCCTTTATTGAATATCTGATCAAGTAGGGCGTGCTAGCAGTACTGTACTAACACGCCCTAATATGTACTAAGAATTAATCAGATAAACAAGCTAATGTTGTTGATTTGGCGATGCTACCAATCAAATATGCTATTTAACCAGTTTGATTTCTTCTCACACTGTTGCTTTATCTGACCGGTTTTATCCCAAACCGGCAGTTTGTAATCACTACGGCAGTTCATTTCTAAACCTCCATCAGATGTAGGCTTGAACCCTAATGTGGTGATTTCTCTTGGCCATGGGAGCTCTAAGCGCTCAGGAATACGCTGCTTCAAGTACTCTGCGTACACTCGTAATGCACCACTCGACCCCGTTAGATTCACGGGTTTATTATCGTCGCGGCCTAGCCAAATTGTCGTCACCTCACGACCATCAACACCGACAAACCAACTATCGCGGTTGTCATTACTGGTACCCGTTTTTCCTGCCAATGCAGCCCAACCAAACTGGCTTTGTAAGAAGCGGCCAGTGCCTTGAGCAACCCCTTGTTTCATCGCGTAGGTCGTTAGCCATGCTGCTTGTTCATCCACGGCTCTTGATGAACGAGGCAAGGATTGATACAGCACATTACCTTCCATATCCATGACTGAGCGCAGAGCGGTCAGTTTTGCACGCTTACCTGAATTCGTCAGAGTCTGATACATCTGTGCAACTTCGAATGGCGTCAAAGAAAACGAACCCAAAAACATCGAAGGCACTGGGCGAATTTCGTCTTTGTTCACGCCCAAACGCTCTAAAGTATTGGAGACTTCAGGAATGCCAAGTGCCATACCTAAGCGAACGGTTGGTACGTTGAGTGATTTCGCTAAAGCAATGTAAAGTGGTACATCACCACGATATTTTCTATCGTAGTTGCGCGGCGTCCACACGTTACCTTTACTGCTCTTCAGACTTAACGGCGTGTCGTGTAGCGTCGTGCCTAGGTTGTATTTATCCGGTTGTTCTAGAGCCGTTAAGTAAATCGCTGGTTTCACTAAAGAACCAATCGGACGACTGGCATTGAGCGCGCGGTTAAAGCCTTCATAACCGACACGTTTACCACCTACCATCGCACGGATTTCACCACTATGGCGATCAACGGCCACAGCTGCGGCTTCTAACTCTTTACCACCCCGTTTAGCTAGTTCTGGGATCTTTTTCGCGATAGCTTGTTCCATTTTGCTTTGCGATACTGGGTCCAGAGACGTAAATACGCGCAGTCCGGTCTCTGCCTTAAATCGCTCCCCAACTTTTTCTTTTAATTCAATGCTCAATTGTTGGAAATAAGCTGGCTGACGGCTCGCAATACGTGGCTTGCTTTGCGTATCGAGTGGACGACTTACAGCTTGTTCATACTGCTCTGAAGTCAACATGTTTTGCTGCATTAACAGGCGCAGAACGAGATCACGACGCTCTTTCGTTCTCTCAGGGTAACGAATTGGGTTGTAGTAAGACGGTCCTTTTACCATCCCAACTAACATAGCCAGCTGATCGATTCGCAACTCCTGGATTGGCTGCCCAAAATAGTAACGCGACGCCAAGCCAAACCCGTGGATCGCTTCACCTCCACTTTGACCTAGGTACACTTCGTTTAGGTAGGCTTCTAAGATACGATCTTTGCTGTAACGGTAATCCAAAATTAGCGCGATATAAGCTTCTCGAACTTTACGCCACAGTGTTTTATCACGAGTCAAAAATAGGTTTTTTGCCAATTGCTGAGTCAACGTACTACCGCCTTGAACAGTACGACCCGCCTTAATGTTCGCAACCAATGCACGTGCAATCGCGAGCGGTGACACCCCGTCATGTTGATAAAAATCCCGGTCTTCGGTCGCAAGCAGCGCATCCACTAAAATTTCAGGGAACTGATCACGACGTAAGAAAAGGCGCTGTTCATCACGGTCTTTCTCCAGCATGCCCAACATCTTCGGTTCTAGGCGCAAGTAACCAAGGTCTCCTCGAGATTCTAAAGACTGAATACGTTGCAAGCCGGAATCAGAGAAATGCAGCATAATGTGACGATCCGGCTCGGGACCATCGGCAAACTCGAATGGACGACGAATCAATTCAATCCGAGTGGAAGAAGAGGAATATTCGCCTGGGTAACGAGGTTGACTCACTTTACGGTAATTCAACACATCTAGCTCGTTGCGCAGTTCTTGGATGGTGATATTCTCACCAGGGCTTAGATTCAAGATACGGGCATAAACCACCGTTGGCAGCTCAAACAGCTGACCTTCAAAGCGTTCTTTCACCACACTATCTAAGTAAATCCCAACAAACAGCAAAACAGCGGCAAGTGCAACGCCAGCTTTCCAGCTAAACGACCACAGAACTTTCAACCACGAACGTTTCTCGTTAGTCGGCTTTTTACTCGGCGTACGTCGAGTCTGTTTTGCGGTTCCTTTATTGGTTGTACTTTTCTTCGCTGGCGCTTTTTTCGCGCTAGGCTTCTTGCTGTCAGTCATTATTCAATTGTCTTTTTGTTTTCGTTGTTGCTACATGATTGGCAGGATCATCTGGCCAAACGTGTTTTGGGTAGCGCCCTTTCATCTCTTTTTGAACGTCTTTGTAGCTTCCGTTCCAGAAAGCCGCCAAGTCCGACGTTACTTGCAATGGACGTTGTGCCGGTGAAAGCAGTTCAAGCACCAAACGCTTGCGGCCAAGAGCCACCGTTGGGGAACCACTCTCCCCAAATACTTCTTGCATACGCACCGATAATATCGGCTCATGGCCATATTGGTAACGGATACGCTTCTTTGAACCTGTGGGCAGTTGGTAATGCTCAGGTAACCATTCATCCAGTTGTTGATTGAGTGGCCAACCTAATCGAGCATTAAACGCTTCGACCAAGTTTATCTTGCTCAGGTCTTTAACCGAACTGACAGACGTCATGTATGGTTCTAACCACTCCTCTAATGAATCCAGCAAACTGACTTCATCAAACATTGGCCATGACTGCTCAGGTAACCATTCCACCGCACAACGAATCCGAGCTAACAAGCTCTCCGCTGCCGGTGTCCAGTTTAGACTCTGTAAGCCCTGGCGGCGGACATACGTGAGTAAAGCTTGTGTCATTTTTTCTTTGCCCGGGCTTGGCAACGGCTCGCGTTCAACGACCAGCAGACCGAGTTTTGTTTGTCGCTCAGCTATTAGACGGCCTCTTTTTTCATCCCAGTCCACTACTTCTTCAGACGAAAATAGTGTATCAAAGGTCGTTCGCAATATATTGACATCCAATTCACATGCCGAATGAATTTGACTTGAGTTAGAATGAGAACGCATTAAGTCAACGGCAACCAAATACTCACAGCCACCTAGCATGTCTTCCTGATGACATTCTGCACCATGACCATTAGCCAAAGTAAATCGCCCAAATTGATTTGTGCGCTGCTGCGCAATGCGATCTGGAAATGCCAAACTTAACACCAGCGGTAATGCATCTTCATCCACGCCTTTCAGGTCAAATACCGTATCCAATTTGTACGCCAGAGATTGAGCACGCTTGAACAACATCGACTTTTTTGGATGAGTACCAACAAGCCAACGATGCAAGCTATAAGCGATATTGGTAACATTTCTCTCTGGCTCTTCAATCAGTGCGACCGCCGCCAAAGCAGCATTTAACATCTTATCACTGTAAGATTGCGCTTTAATTAGCATCGCAGCCGCACGAGGCTCAACGCCTAGTTCATGCGCCTGTTTTCCTTCGGACGTTAATTGCCCTTTTTCCGTCAGTAGTCCCAATGACACCAATAGCTGCTTCGCTTGTTCCAATGACGCATTAGCGGGAACATCAAGCCACTTTAGATCGTGGATATCACTCGCTCCCCAAAAGGCAAGCTCCATAACTAAACTAGCTAAATCGGAATGCAAAATTTCGGGTTGGGGAACCAGCGGTTGCTGCTTGAACTGGCTTTCAGAATAAAGACGAACACAAATGCCCTCTTCTATTCGTCCCGCTCGTCCTGCACGCTGAATCGCTGAAGACTGTGCAATGCGTGTTTGCTCTAAGCGTGTTAAACCGTTTTTCAAATCAAAGCGGGCAATACGCTCTAACCCAGAATCAACGACGAGGCGAATGCCTTCAATCGTTAGTGAAGTTTCTGCAATGTTGGTCGCTAGAACGACTTTACGCTTACCTTGTTCTGCTGGCGTAATCGCTTTTTGTTGATCTGCAAAGCTCAGTTGACCATAAAGTGGGCATACGTCGATATCATCCGCTAAATGAGACAACCGCTCTTCAACTTGTTTTATGGCACCAACACCCGGTAGGAAAGCTAACAAAGATCCAGACTCTTTGTTCATAAGACTTTCTATTGTTTTTGCCATACTCGTAGGTAAATGCTCGTTCACACCTAACGGCTGGTAGCGCATTGCCACATCAAAGCTCCGCCCTTCAGATTCAATGTAACTGGCTTCCGGCAACAACGATTGTAATGCTTGTTGGTCAAGCGTTGCCGACATTACCACCAGCTTGAGATCGTCTCGCAATGCCTCTTGAACTTCTAAACTGAATGCCAAAGCGGTATCGGCATGAATGCTGCGTTCATGAAACTCATCAAAGATCAGTAGATCAACCCCATCCAGTTCAGGGTCAGTTTGGATCATCCTGGTCATGATCCCTTCGGTCACGATCTCCAGCTGCGTTGCAGAACTTACCTTTGCCTCGCCACGAACTCGATAACCCACGCGTTGACCAACTTGTTCTCCCAATTGCTCAGCAAGATAACGGGCAATGTTACGCGCCGAGAGTCGTCTTGGCTCAAGCATGATGATTTTTCCAGCAACCGAATGATTTAAGAGTAACTGCAAAGGGAAGTAAGTCGACTTACCGGCACCAGGCGCCGCTTTTAAGATCACTTGATGTTGATTTTTGACCGCCGTCAGCAACTCAGGCATCACGGCTTCAATCGGCAATTGTGACAAAGGAAATACCTTATGGTGTAATGGTGGCAACATTGTACATAAAAAATTTTTTGTCTAAATAAGCAAATGCATTTCACACCCGCTTTAGAGTCCGCCACTCTACTCAAACGTTATAAACGCTTTCTTGCCGATATCGAGCTCGATACTGGTGAAATCCGTACAATCCACTGCGCAAATACAGGTGCAATGACGGGTTGTGCAACGCCCGGAAACAAAGTTTGGTTTTCTACTTCCGACAACCCGAAACGAAAATACCCCAATAGTTGGGAGTTGAGTGAGACCGAACAAGGCCACCGTATTTGTATCAACACCGCGCGTGCCAATCAATTAGCCGTAGAGGCTATTGAAAATAATGTCATTTCAGAGCTTTATGGTTATGACACACTTCAAACTGAGGTGAAATACGGCAATGAAAATAGCCGAATTGATATCTTGCTCAGCGCAGACGACAAGCCAAAGTGCTATATAGAAGTGAAAAGCGTCACTCTTCTTGATGAGACCGACTCTACTGGACAAGGATACTTCCCAGATGCGGTCACGACTCGGGGACAAAAACACCTGAGAGAGCTCACAGAAATGGCACAAAATGGAAGTAGAGCCATACTTTTATTCACTGTTTTACATTCAGGTATTGAAAAAGTATCCGCGGCGCACCATATAGACGCGAAATATTCACTATTACTCAAACAAGCACAAGACGCTGGAGTGGAAGTTCTCTGCTACAAAGCTGAACTGAGCGATACTGGAATGAAGCTGATTTCCGCTATTGATTTTATCAATTAAGAGAAAAAATGATGTCGTCTTCACATTGACGATAACTTTGCGATTCAGTATTTGCTTGCACCGCCTCTTTTTGCTATAGATACCCGCCTTAAATTGACTGCGTAGCAGTTGACTAGGTGTAAGTAGGAGATGCTGTATGCCAGAATCAAAGAAGAAAACGATAGGCATCCTAGCCATTGCCGGCGTGGAGCCATATCAGGAAAAACCTGGTGAAGAGTACATGTCACCAGAGCAGGTTGAACACTTTACGAAAATCTTAACAGCTTGGCGCGACCAGCTAAGAGCTGAAGTGGATCGTACTGTTCACCACATGCAGGACGAAGCAGCAAACTTCCCAGATCCAGTTGACCGCGCCTCTCAAGAGGAAGAGTTCAGCCTAGAACTGCGTAACCGTGACCGCGAACGCCGTTTGATCAAGAAGATTGAAAAGACTTTGGATAAAATCAAAGAAGACGATTTTGGCTTCTGTGAGTCTTGTGGCGTAGAGATTGGCGTTCGCCGTCTTGAAGCACGTCCAACCGCTGACCTTTGTATTGACTGTAAAACACTTGCAGAAATCAAAGAGAAGCAAATGCAAGGTTAATCACCCAGCATTATGATTGTTGAAGGGAGCTCAGGCTCCCTTTTTGTTTTGGCTATCTTCGCACCCTATTTGTTTACTAAATTCGAGATACACGCATGACACGCTATGTAGGTCGATTCGCCCCATCTCCTTCTGGTCCACTGCATTTTGGTTCACTGATTGCCGCTCTTGGCAGTTATTTTCAAGCGAAAGCACAAAACGGAGCTTGGTTAGTACGTATTGAGGACTTAGACCCACCAAGAGAAATGCCAGGTGCAGCGCAACTTATCCTAGAGGCACTCAAGGCCTATCAGCTGCATTGGGATGGAGAAGTGGTATACCAGAGCGAACGTCACGACCTTTACCAAGCTCAAATAAACAAATGGCTCGAAAATGGGGAAGCCTATTATTGCCAATGTACTCGTAAGCAAATTAAAGAGCATGGCGGTTTTTATCCTGGCACTTGCCGCGATAAAAACTTGAAAGACGGCGCGATTCGCCTAAAAATGACCAAGCCTGTCGCTCATTTCCTCGACCAAAAGCGGGGAACCATTACTATTCCAGAGCAACTCGTTAATGAAGATTTCATTATTAAACGTCGAGATGGATTATTTGCTTATAATCTTGCGGTAGTATTGGACGACATCGACCAAGGCGTCACAGAAGTCGTGCGAGGTGCAGACTTAATCGAGCCGACAGGGCGTCAAATTAGCCTGTACCAAATACTTGGTCAGCCTGAAGTTAGCTACTTGCATTTACCATTGGCGATGGACAACAACGGCAATAAATTGTCGAAACAAAATCACGCGACGGCTATTGATATAGATACACCAAAACCTACTCTATTGCGCGCCATGACATTTTTAGGTTTCGATATACCTGAAACCGTAAGGGCGGCCAACATAGAAGATATTCTTCGTTGGGGCTGCGAAAACTGGCGCTTGGAACAGCTTCCAGCAGAGATCGAGATCACACCGTGATTCTCAAATGGCATTGTGTAGGCTATCATTAGCCGCAAATTAGGCCCTAGAGGCGTATAAAACTAACCAAAGCAAGATTGGATTAAACCCAGTTATTGCCAGATGCACATGAATACAAACGACTATACACCAAGCGAACCTGCCACAATTCCAGAGCTCGCTCTCAATGTAATAACTCGTGAAGAGCACAACATTTCGCGTAAGCAGATCAGTGATAATGCGCTGAAGGTACTGTACCGCCTAAATGGTGCTGGTTTCGATGCTTTTCTTGTGGGTGGCGGGGTTCGAGACTTACTGCTTGGACAAAAACCAAAAGATTTTGACATTGCGACCAACGCAACGCCGGAACAGATCAAACAGCTATTTCGTAACTGCCGTTTGATTGGTCGCCGCTTCCGCTTGGCTCATATTATGTTTGGCCGAGACATCATTGAGGTTGCGACATTCCGTGGTCACCACCAAGAGCAAAAGAATAAGAGCATTTCTCAGCAATCAAAAGAGGGTATGCTGCTGCGTGACAACGTCTACGGCACCATCGATGAAGATGCTGAGCGCCGTGATTTCACGATTAACTCGATGTACTACAACATCGCAGATTACTCGATTCACGACTACGCACGTGGTATTGAAGATTTAGAAGATCGCCTAATTCGACTGATTGGTGATCCAGAAACACGCTACCGTGAAGACCCTGTGCGCATGCTGCGTGCGGTTCGTTTCGCGGTAAAACTAGACTTTGATATTGAAGAAGACACCGCAGCGCCAATCGAACACATGGCACCGTTGCTCGGTGACATTCCGTCAGCGCGTCTTTTTGAAGAGTCACTCAAATTATTGCAATCCGGTCATGGCTTAGAAACCTACCACCTACTGCGTGAGTACAACCTATTCCAGCAACTATTCCCGACGATTGCAGCGCACTTTACAGAAGATTACTCCTCTCACACTGAGCAGATGTTGGATCTTGTCCTAGATTCTACCGACATGCGCATCGAAGATGGGAAACGCATCAATCCAGCATTTATGTTTGCTGCAATGCTGTGGTACCCACTGTGTGCGAAAGCCGATGAACTGATGGAAGAGCGCAACTTAGGCCATTACGACGCCATTATGGAAGCGAGCAACATCATTCTTGACGAGCAAGTTCGCACAATTGCCATTCCAAGACGCCACACCGCAACCATTCGCGAGATTTGGCAGTTACAGCTTCGTCTTCCACGACGTAACGGTAAACGTGCATTCCGTCTTATGGAGCTCAATAAATTTAGAGCTGGCTTTGATTTTCTTGAAATGCGCGGTGAAATTGAAGGTGGCGACACTCAGAAGCTTGCCAAGTGGTGGGAAACTTTTCAAAATGCAGGCCGAGAAATGCGTCAAGCAATGGCTGCCGACTTAGACGGTCAATCACCGAAAACAGGCCAGCGCCGCCGTAAAACTTATCGCAAGAAAAAGAGTAAGCCCAAATCATGATTACAGCGTACATTGCGGTAGGCAGTAACTTGGCTGATCCTGTCAGCCAAGCGAAGCAAGCGATTGAAGCATTAAAAACGCTGCCTAAATCAGAGTTTGTTCAAGCTTCTTCGCTATACAGCAGCACGCCAATGGGGCCACAAAACCAACCGGATTACATCAATGCGGTTGTGTCTATTAACACCAGTTTGACGCCTATTGAATTGCTCAATTGCACACAAGCTATAGAGCAAGAACAAGGGCGTGTCCGTAAAGACGAACGCTGGGGACCACGAACCTTGGACCTCGACATTGTGCTTTATGGCAATGAGGTGATTAATTCCGAGAGGCTGATCGTTCCTCATTATGGAATGAAAGAGCGTGAATTCGTACTCTACCCTCTTGCGGAAATTGCACCAAATTTACAACTCCCTGATGGGACCGAGGTCTCTAAACTACTGGAACAAGTAGATAGAAACGGCCTCAGTATCTGGCAGTCATAGCCAACTCCTAGTAAGGATAAAACCATGAAAAAAATGACCATCAACGACCTAATCAAGTGGAAGCAAGAAGGTCGTAAATTTGCTACTTCAACCGCTTATGATGCGAGCTTTGCCCAACTGTTTGAAAGCCAAGAAATGCCAGTACTTCTTGTCGGTGATTCTCTAGGTATGGTTTTGCAAGGTCACAACGATACTCTGCCAGTAACGGTCGATGATATCGCTTACCATACTCGTTGCGTACGCGCTGGTAGCCCAAATTGTTTGTTGATGGCAGACATGCCATTCATGAGCTACACCACGCCAGAGCAAGCTTGCGAAAATGCGGCTAAACTGATGCGTGCTGGTGCCAATATGGTAAAAATTGAAGGTGGTGACTGGCTTGTCGACACGGTGAAAATGCTCACTGAACGATCAGTTCCAGTTTGTGCTCATCTTGGTTTAACTCCTCAAGCTGTTAATATTTTTGGTGGTTACAAAATCCAAGGTCGCGATCAAGAAAAAGCAGACCGCATGGTAAAAGACGCATTAGCGCTACAAGAAGCAGGCGCTCAAATCGTCTTACTAGAATGCGTACCAGCTGAGCTTGCTGAACGTATTACGCAAGTGCTTGACGTTCCTGTTATCGGTATTGGTGCAGGTAACGTAACAGATGGCCAGATTCTCGTAATGCATGATATGTTTGGTATTTCTGCCAACTACATGCCGAAATTCTCCAAAAACTTTCTTGCTGAAACAGGTGATATGCGCAAAGCCGTTACTAAATACATTGAAGATGTAGCCAACGGTGTATTCCCAGACGACGCTCATACCATTGCCTAGAGGATAAATGCATGCAAACTTTTGCGGAAATCTCAGCAGTTCGTGAACACCTTAAAACCTTTAAACGTGAAGGTCGTAAAGTGGCATTTGTCCCTACCATGGGCAACCTTCACGAAGGCCACTTAACTTTAGTGCGTAAAGCACGCGAATACGCTGATATCGTTGTCGTAAGCATCTTTGTTAATCCGATGCAGTTTGATCGTGCAGACGATTTAAATAATTACCCACGCACGCTAGAGGAAGACTTAAGCAAGTTAACCTCTGAAGGGGTCGATGTGGTATTTACGCCAACACCTGAAGTTATCTACCCAGAAGGTCTGGATAAGCAAACCTTCGTCGATGTCCCTGGCCTATCAACAATTCTCGAAGGCGCGTCTCGACCAGGTCATTTCCGTGGCGTGACGACGATTGTGAATAAGCTGTTTAACATCGTACAACCGGATGTCGCGTGCTTCGGCGAGAAGGACTTCCAACAACTTGCGGTTATCCGCAAGATGGTTGATGACCTAGCAATGGACATTGAAATCATCGGTGTACCAACCGTACGTGAAATGGACGGTTTAGCAATGAGTTCACGCAATGGCTTGCTTACGCTGGACGAGCGTCAACGTGCTCCTGTACTTGCTCGTACAATGCGTTGGATCAGTAGTGCCATTCGCGGTGGCCGCGATGACTACGCATCGATCATCGAAGATGCAAGCGACCAACTTCGAGCTGCAGGTCTGCACCCTGATGAGATCTTCATTCGTGATGCTCGTACATTACAAGTGATCACACCAGAAACGACACAAGCTGTCATTCTGATGTCTGCGTTCCTAGGCAAAGCTCGTCTTATCGATAACCAAACGGTAGATATGGTTGTCGAAGCGAAGGAAGAAGCTGAATCTAACAATACAAACTCAGAGAGCGCAGAATAAGCTCTGAGTCATAAAAGTAAAAAGGTCGACTCTTAGTCGACCTTTTTTATACTCTACGTATAGACGCAATCTAACCCTTCAGGGCGAGTTTTAAACCGCTTGTGCAGCCACATCCACGCTGGAATATCACGTTTTATCATTTTCTCAAGCTCTTGGTTCAAGATGCTTGCCGCTTTAACCGCATTACGTCTCTCGAAACGCTCGCTAATGTCTTTTCCAATGTACAGCGTGTAATGGTGATTTTTACTCACTGTAACGCCAGATATAACCGCGCACTTTGTTGCATCAATGAGAACACTAGACCCGACGGTACTCGCCGCTTGTTCAACAGCAAAAAACGGCGCAAAAACAGAATGGCTAACGCCATAATCATGGTCGGGCAAATACCAAAGTCGATGACCATTTTTCAGAACTTTGAGCATTGATTTCACGTCTTTTCGATCAATCATTTGATGTCCAAAACGAGTTCGACCTCGATGTTGAATAAACTCATAAGCAGGATTCGAATTTGGGCGATAAACGCCATAACCTTGGGCAAACTGGCTAAAAATACGAGCGGTTATCTCCAAGTTTAAATGGTGACTGCACACCACCAACACACCACGTCCATTCTTTTCCTCAGCGAGTAAACGATCTTTTCCAACAATAGAGGTTATCCGACGTATCCGCCAATCTGGCCAAAACCAAGCGATACCGGTTTCGATGATCGCCATTCCAGTATATTGAAAGTTTTTTCGTACTACGTCCTTACATTGCCAATCCGTAAAATCAGGGAAACACAGCTGGAGATTACGCAGAGCGATCTTGTGTCGGCGCTTCATTACATGCATCGCAATACAGCCGATGCTTCTACCTAAGATTCGCAATACTACGTATGGCAGTACATTAACAAGAATCGCTAAAGATCCAAATGCCAGCCATACAGACCAATATTCGGGCTTAAGTAACTGATAGGAGAAAGGCGGCGGCGGGACAATATTCATAGGATCACTCATTTATTACAAATGATTGAAACCTATCATGATAAAAACCTAAAAATTGTATGGGTATGTATTGTTATGCACGCGAAAGAGCAGCATGAATCGCTGCTCTTTGCTTTATGAGAATGGCTTAGCTTCTTAGGCCAATCCCTTTGGTTACTAGGTAATGCGCAATGGCATACAGTGCAACAACAAACACTGCAAGTACACTAAATGAAGTGACAATGCCCACATCCGAGACACCTAAAAAGCCGTAGCGAAACGCATTCACCATGTAGACGATTGGGTTGATCTTAGAAACGCCTTGCCAAAATTCAGGCAGAAGACTAATCGAATAAAAGACTCCTCCCAAGTAAGTTAGAGGAGTCAATACAAACGTAGGGATGATCGAAATATCATCAAATGTTTTTGCGTAAACCGCATTGATCAAGCCACCGAGAGCAAATACCACCGACGTCATGAAGACAGTCGCGACAATAATGCCCCAGTGCTCCACTTGCAAATCAACGAACAAAAGTGACACACAAGTAACAATTGCACCGACCAACAAACCTCGAGTCACGCCGCCCATCACGTAGCCAGCAATAATCACATAGTTTGGTACCGGGGCCACCAGCAGTTCTTCAATATTCTTCTGTAGCTTTGCACTAAAGAATGAAGACGCAACATTCGAGTATGAGTTGGTGATCACCGACATCATGATCAAACCTGGAACAATGTACTCCATGTAACTAAAGCCGCTCATCTCACCAATTCGAGAGCCAATAAGATTACCGAAAATGATGAAGTACAACGTCATCGTAATGGCTGGCGGCACTAAGGTTTGCACCCAAATACGTGTAAAGCGAGTGACTTCTTTGCTCAGCAAGCTGCGAAATGCCGTCCAATATAAACCGTACATTTAATTACTCCCCTCTCTTACAATGCTGACAAACAACTCTTCAAGTCGGTTGGCTTTGTTACGCATTGAGAGAACTTTAATGCCATGCTCTGTTAACTGACTGAATACCGAATTCAATCCTTGGCTTTTATCTAGTTCTATCTCTAAAGAGCCATCAACAATACTTTGTCGATTAACACCTTCAAGCTCAGGCACCTCGACTTCTGACTCAATATCCAAGATAAATGTCTCGACGCTTAGCTTACCTAGTAACGCCTTCATGGTGGTATTTTCAATCAGCTCACCACGATTAATAATGCCGATATTTCGACACAGCATCTCCGCTTCTTCTAGGTAGTGTGTCGTTAAAATAATCGTAATTCCTTGCTCTTGGTTGATCTCTTTCAGAAACCCCCACATTGAGCGGCGTAGTTCAATATCCACTCCAGCCGTTGGTTCATCTAAAATGAGTAATTGCGGCTCGTGCATCAAAGCTCTTGCGATCATTAAACGACGCTTCATCCCACCGGATAGGTTACGAGCACGCTCTTGGCGTTTTTCCCATAAATCCAATTTTTTCAGGTATTTTTCTGCTCTTTCTTTGGCTAACACTTTAGACACACCGTAATAGCCAGCTTGCTGCATCACAATTTGCTCAACGGTTTCAAACTGGTTGAAGTTGAACTCTTGTGGCACCAAGCCTAAATTCTGCTTGGCCAATTCGAGGTCGGTATCAATGTCATAACCGAAAACTTTCGTCGTTCCGGAGGTTTTATTCACTAAGGAGGAGATGATGCCAATCGTGGTCGATTTTCCTGCACCATTGGGACCCAGAAGCGCGTAGAAGTCACCCTTTTTCACTTGGAGACTTATACCTTTTAACGCCTCAAAGCCACCTGCATACGTCTTGCGCAGTTGTTCAATTTCTAATGCGTACATAAGGTCTTGATTGCCGTTTGTTTGTGATTACTAATACCGACTCATATTTAGCAGCGGTTTACTACAAAATCGCCTTGGGTATCGTATTGGAGGTCCATCAGTTTATCGTTGAATAACGATGATTACAAATAAACCTTTCGATAATATTGGAAATATAACCCTTACCTCGTAAAGGTTATCTCTGAGTAAGACAAAATAGAGCATAAAAAAACGCAACAGGACACTGTTGCGTTTTTAACTGTCAGAATGATTACGCCGTTATGCGCTGATACTGGTCTGCCTCAACATGTGCCACCGCCGCATTCAATGCTTCGTAACGGAATTGGTACATATTTTCATCCGGGACAAGGTCAATCACATGGAATTTCTCTAGCTGTTCTCGTGTTCGCTCATTCGGGCATAATAAATACACGGCACAATTGGCATCGAGAGCATCCTTAATCGCATTCTCTAATGCCAAACCGACGGTCACATCAATCATTGGTACATCCGTAAGATCGAGAATCATCACGTCATAGTCCGAAATACTAGAGTGTTGACGTGAAATGGCTTTAGAAACACTAAAGATCATCGGACCGGAAAGATAAAAGAACAGCACTTTACCATTCGCACGATCCAACAAGCCACGCTCGCTGTCAGTCAGCGGCACATCATCTTCATCCGCGTCGCTGATCGCTTTTACTTGTCGCGCCTGCTCTCGGCTCAAACGCTCGATGATGATAATGTTCGAGATAAAGACGCCTAAACCCACCGCAACGATAAGATCAACGAATACTGTAAGCAACATAACGCCATACATCACCGCCATTCCGGAAAAACTTACCTTATGTGCCCTCTGAATAAAGCTCCAGTCTAGGATGTTAAAGCCAACATACACCGCAATGCCTGCTAACACAGCCATCGGGATTGGCTCTGTTAACCCGCCAGCAACCAGTACAACCAACGCCAACATTAGTGCACGAATCACACCAGATAATGGCGAACGAGCCCCAACTTGGATATTCGTTACCGTCCCCATGGTAGCCCCCGCCCCCGGCAGCGCACCAAACAAGCCTGAGATCATGTTAGCTAACCCTTGACCTCGCAGCTCTTTATCTGAGTCGTGTTCTTTACGAGTTAATGAGTCACCGATAACTGCCGTTAACAAAGTATCAATACAACCTAATGTGCCTAGCACTAATGCATCAATGACCATCTCGACAAACATATCTGTGTCAATGTATGGTGCGACGAGAGAAGGTAACCCAGCAGGAATTTCACCGATACGACGAATATCTTCTGTATCAAAGAGAATCACAGACAATAAAGTCACCGCGACCAATGCCACGAGCTGTGCAGGAACGTATTTACGATATTGCTTAGGGAAGAAAAAAAGAATCCCCAAAGTCAGTAGTCCCAAAAACAACTCACTGAACTTAAGGTTAGAAATGGTCTCCGGCAAAGCAGATAACGTTCCGAGTACTCCCCCTGAAGGCGCAGCATGCCCCATCAAAGGCGATAACTGCAGAATGATAAGAATCACACCTATGCCAGACATAAACCCAGAAATAACGCTGTAAGGCATCAAGGTAACGTATTTACCCAGTTTTAACGTCCCCAATAGGATTTGGAACGCTCCAGCCATCATGACAACTGTGAAAGTCATAGCCATGCCCGTTTCTGGGTATTTCGCCATCATACTGGTTAATACTGCGGTCATGATTACCGTCATTGGCCCTGTCGGTTCTGATATTAACGTATTAGAACCACCAAATAACGAGGCAAACAAACCGACCATTATTGCCCCCCAAAGGCCGGCCTCAGCCCCGGCTCCGGATGCAACACCAAACGCTAACGCCAGAGGGAGAGAGATAATCGCCGTGGTTACCCCGCCAAACACATCCCCTTTGAAATTGATATCTTCAAAACGACTACCGAACACTGCTGATTTTCCCTGCATTCAATTTTAAAAAGTAAAATATCACTACTTTAACGAGCTAGGCGAAAATTTAAACCATAAATAGATTAAGGCTAAATTCACACCACAAATAGTTTCACCAGATTTTACTTTTTTCTTAATGAAAACTAGTCAGATGAGTCCTATCTGACGAATATTTAACGAGATCGAAATTGTAACATTGTGTATAGTTACAACACTGATCGCTTGCATGTGCACACAAACAGCGGCAGCGATTTTGTCTTTTAAGGGAAGTAGTTTGCAAAATGCCGGAAATAAAACAGTTATTTGAAAACAATTCGAAATGGTCTCAAGAGATCAAATCTGATCGACCTGAATACTTCGCAAAACTCGCAGAGGGGCAAAAGCCTGATTTTCTTTGGATTGGCTGCTCTGATAGCCGCGTTCCTGCCGAGCGACTAACCGGACTATACTCAGGTGAACTCTTTGTTCATCGGAATGTTGCAAACCAAGTTATCCATACTGATCTCAACTGTCTATCGGTCGTCCAGTACGCCGTAGACGTTCTTAAGGTTAAACACATCATTGTCTGTGGACACTATGGATGTGGTGGCGTAAATGCAGCCATTGATAACCCTAAACTAGGTCTTATTAATAATTGGCTGTTACATATCAGAGATATCTATTTCAAACACCGCACTTACCTAGATCAAATGCCGCAACAAGATCGAGCGGATAAACTAGGCGAGCTTAATGTTGCAGAGCAAGTGTACAACTTGGGTAACTCAACCATCCTGCAAAACGCTTGGGAGCGTGGGCAAGATGTTGAAATTCATGGTGTGGTATACGGAATTGAAGATGGTCGCTTAGAGTACTTAGGCATTCGTTCTAACTCTAAGGAAACCGTAGAAGCGTCTTACCAGAAAGCTCTTTCGACAATTCTAAATACAGACAACAAGCTCCTTTGTCGCTAAGTCATATCTAAAAGTTGAACGAAAAACGCCCATCTTAGATGGGCGTTTTTTTATATTTTTAATGCTGAACTCAATAATTATTCTTGAGGTACAACTTTACCGATGTATGGTAAGTGGCGGTATTTCTGCGCGTAATCAATACCCACCCCAACGACAAACTCATCTGGGATTTCGAAACCAATCCAATCCACAGGAACATTCACTTCACGACGAGATGGTTTATCTAGGAGCGTACAAATCGCGATAGACTTCGGCTCACGCAGTGATAAGATCTCACGGATTTTATTTAGTGTGTTACCTGTATCAATGATGTCTTCAACAAGCAGAATGTCTTTACCTTTGATGTCATCATCCAAATCTTTCAAGATACGAACGTCACGTGAGCTTTCCATCGTATTGCCGTAGCTTGACGCAGTCATAAAATCAACTTGGTGAGTCAGTTCGATAGCACGTGCCAAGTCTGCCATAAATACAAATGAGCCTCGCAATAAGCCTACCAACACAAGATCTTCACTACCTTGATAACGCTCTGTAATTTGTTTGCCTAATTCACGAACTCGCTCCTGAACTTCTTGCTCAGAAATCATGACTTCTATTGTATGTTTCATACTGTGCTCAATCTAAATTTGTGGGTTGAGGTAAGTCGCACGCAAACGATCACCTAATCTTACGGCGTGTAGTGTATCACCACGTTCATTGGGTTGAAAGTCGCATCCTGTTGCCAAAAAATCTTGGAAGAAGGTCTTAGTTTTATAAAGTTCATAGCTAAATTTATCAATAATAATGACATTACTGTATATAAATTGTTCTACAGATGTTGACCTTGTGCATATGCACCATTACACTCATCACTGCTTTAAGCAACTATTAAAATAATCAATTAGGGGGTTACCCCCAATATCAACTCAAATGGCAAGGAAAATGGATATGGACTCAATTGCAAAGAGACCTAGAACTAGGCTTTCTCCAATTAAGCGTAAGCAACAGTTAATGGAAATCGCATTGGAAGTATTTGCGCGCCGCGGCATCGGTCGTGGTGGTCACGCAGATATCGCAGAAATTGCTCAAGTTTCTGTAGCGACTGTTTTTAACTACTTCCCTACACGCGAAGACTTGGTGGATGAAGTTCTCAATCACGTCGTACGTCAGTTCTCAAACTTCCTATCGGATAACATAGACCTAGACTTACATGCACGTGAAAACATCGCCAATATTACTAATGCGATGATCGAGCTTGTCAGCCAAGATTGTCACTGGCTAAAAGTATGGTTCGAGTGGAGTGCTTCAACACGTGACGAAGTATGGCCATTGTTTGTTTCAACTAACCGTACTAACCAGTTGCTGGTACAAAACATGTTCATTAAAGCAATTGAACGTGGCGAAGTGTGTGACCAGCACGATTCAGAACACTTGGCAAACCTGTTCCACGGTATTTGTTACTCACTGTTTGTCCAAGCGAACCGCGCTAAAGGTGAAGCGGAGCTGAAACACCTAGTGAATTCATACTTAGATATGCTTTGCATTTACAACCGTGAACACTAAAGCTTAGCTCGTAATATATGTCAGCCCACCGTTTGGTGGGCTTTTTATTGTCTGCTGTCAGCTAAGCACACATTTATATTTCTATATAACAAGCATAAAAAAACCGCTGCAATGCAGCGGCTTCTATCATTCAGTCAGAAAAAGCTTACTTCTTCTTAACTGCTTTTTTGTTTGGCAGGTCAGTGATTGAACCTTCAAATACTTCAGCAGCTAGACCTACAGACTCGTGTAGAGTTGGGTGAGCGTGGATAGTCAGAGCGATATCTTCTGCATCACAGCCCATCTCAATTGCAAGGCCAATTTCACCAAGTAGTTCACCACCGTTAGTACCAACGATAGCACCACCGATTACGCGGTGAGTTTCTTTGTCGAAGATTAGCTTAGTCATACCGTCTGCACAGTCAGATGCGATTGCACGACCTGATGCTGCCCATGGGAATGTTGCTACTTCGTACTTGATGCCTTCTTCTTTCGCTTCTTTTTCAGTCTTACCAACCCAAGCCACTTCTGGCTCAGTGTACGCAATTGAAGGGATAACTTTAGGGTCGAAGTAGTGCTTCTTACCAGAGATAACTTCAGCAGCTACGTGACCTTCATGCACACCTTTGTGAGCAAGCATTGGTTGACCAACGATATCACCGATCGCGAAGATGTGAGGAACGTTAGTACGCATTTGCTTATCAACGTTGATGAAGCCGCGCTCGTCAATTTCTAGACCCGCTTTTTCACCGTCGATTAGCTTACCATTTGGTACACGACCGATAGCAACTAGAACCGCATCGTAACGCTCAGCTTCAGCTGGCGCTTTCTTGCCTTCCATTGAAACGTAGATACCGTCTTCTTTTGCTTCAACTGCTGTTACTTTCGTTTCTAGCATTAGCTTGAACTTGTCTTTGATACGCTTAGTAAATACTTTCACGATATCTTTGTCTGCTGCAGGAATTACCTGGTCAAACATTTCAACAACTTCAACTTTAGAACCTAGAGAGTGGTAAACCGTACCCATTTCTAGACCGATGATACCACCGCCCATGATAAGCAGTTTTTCTGGCACTTCTTTTAGTTCAAGAGCGTCAGTAGAGTCCCAAATACGTGGGTCTTCATGCGGGATAAATGGCAGTTTGATTGGACGAGAACCAGCCGCAACGATTGCGTTGTCAAAGTTAACAACTGTTGGCTCACCTTCGCCTTCTACAAGGATAGAGTTAGGGCCAGTGAACTTACCGTAACCGTTAACTACTGTTACGTTACGCATCTTAGCCATACCGCTTAGGCCGCCAGTTAGTTGGTTAACAACTTTTTCTTTCCAGATGCGGATTTTGCTGATGTCTGTTTGAGGCTCACCGAACACAACGCCGTGGTCAGCCATCGCTTTCGCTTCTTCAATTACTTTAGAAACGTGAAGCAGTGCTTTAGATGGGATACAACCCACGTTCAGACATACACCGCCAAGCGTGCTGTAACGTTCAACTAGTACGGTTTCAAGACCTAAGTCCGCACAACGGAATGCAGCGGAGTAACCAGCAGGACCAGAACCAAGTACAACAACTTGGGCTTTAATTTCTTTGCTCATTTTGACCTCTTGTAGTCATTATCCCTAACAGGCTGAGTGGGTATCGATTTTTTATGTTTAAGAGAGATTTGTTTTAAACAGTTATTTTCAGACCGCTAACAGTTTACAGAGATGTTAATGGTGTGAAAAGTAAATCAATTTAGCCTGTGAGCTAGACAACAATTCGATTGTGAAAACCCTGAACGAAGCAAGGCTGATAACCAAATTGTCGGTAATTATGATTAGCAGAGGCGGCTAAGTTGCCGCCTCTCATTCATCTAATTTCTATTACAGAACTAGACGACGAATGTCAGATAGACATGAGTTTAGGTAAGTGATGAAGCGCGCACCTTCAGCACCATCGATCACACGGTGGTCGTATGATAGAGACAGTGGAAGTTGTAGACGCGGTTCGAACTCTTTACCGTTCCATACCGGTTTCATTTCTGACTTAGACACACCTAGGATACCAACTTCTGGCGCGTTTACGATTGGAGTAAACGCCGTACCGCCGATACCGCCTAGGCTAGAGATAGTGAAACAGCCACCTTGCATGTCAGCAGCTGTTAGCTTGCCTGCACGTGCTTTCTTAGAAACCGCCATTAGCTCTTCAGATAGCTCGTAGATGCCTTTCTTGTTCACGTCTTTAAATACAGGAACAACTAGACCGTTTGGTGTATCTACCGCGATACCAACATTCACGTATTTCTTCAGAATTAGGCTCTCACCGTCTTCTGATAGAGAAGAGTTGAACGCTGGGAACGCTTCAAGCGCTTTAGCTACCGCTTTCATGATGAACACAAGTGGTGTGATCTTCATGCCAGTGTCTTTCTTCGCTTCAATCGCGTTTTGCTCTTTACGGAATGCTTCAAGAGCCGTGATGTCTGCGTTATCCCACTGTGTAACGTGCGGGATCATTACCCAGTTACGGTGTAGGTTTGCGCCAGAGATCTTCTTAATGCGAGATAGCGGTTGAACTTCTGTCTCACCAAACTTGCTGAAGTCCACTTTTGGCCATGGTAGTAGACCAAGAGCCGCGCCGTCGCCTTTGCCAGATGCTGCTGCACCTGCGCCAGACTCAAGACGCTTAAGTGCATCTTTCACGTAAGCTTGAACGTCTTCTTTTAGGATACGGCTCTTACGACCAGAACCTTTAACCTTAGAAAGATTAACGCCAAATTCACGCGCTAGACGACGAACAACTGGAGACGCGTGAGCGTACTCATCGTTTTCTTTGAAATCGCCAGTCGCTGCTGGAGCTGCTGCCGCTGGAGCTTCTGCTTTAGGAGCCGGAGCTGCAGGTGCTGCCGCTTGAGCTGGAGCTGGAGCTGCTGCAGGAGCAGGTGCTGCACCCGCCACTTCGAATACCATGATTAGTGAGCCAGTAGACACTTTGTCGCCAGCTGCAATCTTGATTTCTTTAACTGTGCCAGCGAATGGTGCAGGAACTTCCATAGAAGCTTTGTCACCTTCAACAGTGATTAGAGATTGCTCTTCTTCCACTGTGTCGCCAACCGCAACCATGATCTCAGTAACTTCAACTTCGTCGCCGCCGATATCTGGTACGTTCACTTCTTTTGCCGCAGACGCTGCTGGAGCTGCTGCCGCAGGAGCTTCAGCAGCCGCTGGTGCTGCTGGAGCGCCTGAACCTGCTGTTTCGAATACCATGATAAGTGAGCCAGTCGATACTTTATCGCCTGCTGCAACTTTGATCTCTTTTAGAGTACCTGCGAATGGCGCTGGAACTTCCATAGAAGCTTTGTCGCCTTCAACAGTTAGAAGAGATTGCTCTTCTTCGATGCTGTCGCCAACGGCAACCATGATTTCAGTAACTTCTACTTCATCACCACCGATGTCTGGTACGTGAACTTCTTTTAGTTCTGCCGCTGCTGCTGGAGCTGGAGCTGCTGCTGGAGCTGCTTCTGCCGCAGGAGCAGGTGCAGCGTCAGCTGCACCCTCGGCTTCGAAAATCATGATTAGAGAACCAGTAGAAACCTTGTCGCCTTCTGCAACTTTGATTTCTTTAACGATACCCGCTTGAGAAGCAGGAACTTCCATAGAAGCTTTATCGCCTTCAACTGTGATCAGAGACTGCTCTTCTTCAACCTTGTCGCCAACGCTTACAAGAATCTCAGTAACTTCAACCTCATCCGCACCGATGTCTGGTACATTAATTTCGATTGCCATTTCTTATCTACCTTCTTAATTAAGCGTATAGCGGGTTTGTTTTCTCTGTGTCGATGTCGAATTTCTTAATTGCTTCTGCAACTACAGATTTCTCAACTTCGCCACGTTTCGCTAGTTCAGTTAGCGCTGCTACTACTACGTAACCTGCGTTCACTTCGAAGTGACGACGTAGGTTTTCACGGCTGTCTGAACGACCGAAGCCATCAGTACCAAGAACTTTGAAAGACTCAGCAGGAATGTATGCACGAACCTGCTCTGCGTAGTTCTTCATGTAGTCAGTTGCTGCGATAGCAGGTTCAGTACCCATTACTGTTTGGATGTAAGGTACTTTCGCTTCCGCTTCTGGGTGAAGCATGTTGAAACGCTCTGCATCTTGGCCATCGCGAGTTAGTTCGTTGAATGACGTTACAGAGTAAACATCAGAAGCAACACCGTAATCTTCGCTTAGGATTTGAGCTGCTTTACGTACTTCATTCATGATAGTACCAGAGCTCATTAGCTGAACTTTCGCTTTGTCGCCCGTGTAAGTTTCTAGCTTGTAGATACCTTTACGGATGCCTTCTTCAGCGCCTTCTGGCATTGCTGGCATTGCGTAGTTTTCGTTCATTAGCGTTAGGTAGTAGAACACGTTTTCTTGTTCTGGACCGTACATACGACGGATACCGTCTTGCATGATTACTGCTACTTCGTACGCGAATGTTGGGTCGTAAGAAATACAGTTAGGAACCGTACCCGCCAAAATGTGCGAGTGGCCGTCTTCGTGCTGTAGACCTTCACCGTTCAACGTTGTACGACCCGCAGTTGCACCTAGTAGGAAACCACGTGCTTGTTGGTCACCAGCCATCCACGCCATGTCGCCAACACGTTGGAAGCCGAACATTGAGTAGTAGATGTAGAACGGGATCATTGGTAGGTCGTTTGTCGAGTATGAAGTCGCAGCAGCAACCCATGAAGACATAGCACCTAGCTCGTTGATACCTTCTTGTAGAACCTGACCTGAAGTCGCTTCTTTGTAGTAAGAAACAACGCCACGGTCTTCTGGTGTGTAAGTTTGGCCGTGCGGGTTGTAGATACCGATTTGACGGAACAGACCTTCCATACCGAATGTACGTGCTTCGTCAGCAATGATAGGAACGATGTTCTTACCAATGTTCTTGTTCTTAAGTAGAACGTTTAGTGCACGTACGAATGCCATAGTAGAAGAGATATCACGCTTCTGTTCTTCTAGTAGTGGCTTGAATTCTTCTAGCTCAGGAACGATGAATTCTTGAGTGAATTTTGGTAGACGCTGTGGCGTGTAGCCGTGTAGCGCTTTACGACGAGCGTGTAGGTATTCGTACTCTTTTGAACCTTCTTCAAGTTTCAGGTACGGAAGTTCTTTCACTGCTTCGTCAGTTAGGATGTCTTGAAGACCTAGACGGTCACGTAGGTGTAGTACGTGAGTCATGTCCATCTTCTTAACTTGGTGCGCGATGTTCTTACCTTCAGCCGCTTCACCCATGCCGTAACCTTTAACAGTCTTAGCTAGGATTACTGTTGGACGACCTTTAGTTTCTGCCGCGTTTTTGTATGCCGCGTATAGCTTAGAAGACTCGTGACCACCTCGCTTAAGTGCGAAGATTTCGTCATCAGTCATGTCAGCAACAAGTGCAGCTGTCTCTGGGTACTTACCAAAGAAGTGCTCACGTACGTACGCGCCATCTTTAGATTTGAATGTTTGGTAGTCGCCGTCGATCGTTTCATTCATAAGCTGTAGAAGCTTACCAGTCGTATCTTTAGCTAGTAGTGAATCCCAGTTGTTACCCCAGATTACCTTCACTACGTTCCAACCTGCACCTTTGAACAGACCTTCAAGTTCTTGAATGATCTTACCGTTACCCATTACAGGACCATCTAGACGCTGTAGGTTACAGTTGATTAGGAAACATAGGTTGTCTAGTTTCTCACGCGCAGCGAAAGAGATAGCACCACGTGATTCTGGCTCATCCATCTCACCGTCACCTAGGAACGCGTAAACGCGCTGCTCTGAAGTATCTTTAAGACCACGGCCTTCTAGGTACTTAAGGAAACGAGCTTGGTAGATAGAAGCGATTGGACCTAGGCCCATCGATACTGTCGGGAACTGCCAGAATTCAGGCATCAGTTTAGGGTGCGGGTATGAAGGAATACCTTTGCCGTCTACTTCTTGACGGAAGTTGTCTAGCTGCTCTTCAGTTAGACGACCTTCAACGAATGCACGTGAGTAGATACCTGGTGAAATGTGACCTTGGTAGTAAACTAGGTCGCCACCATCCTTCTCGTTTGGTGCACGGAAGAAGTGGTTGAAACATGTCTCGTAGAACGCAGCAGAAGACTGGAAAGACGCCATGTGGCCGCCTAGCTCTAGGTCTTTCTTAGATGCACGTAGAACGATCATGATAGCGTTCCAACGAATAATTGAGCGAATACGACGCTCAAGTGTTGTGTCACCTGGGTATGCTGGTTCTTGGTCTGCAGGAATCGTGTTGATGTAGTTAGTTGTGATACCTGTTGGCATATCAACACCGTCTAGACGTGCTTTATCTAGAACTTGCTCTAATAGGAATTGAGCACGCTCTAGACCTTCTTCACGTACAACTGACTCAAGCGCTTGTAGCCATTCTTGAGTTTCCAGTGCATCTACGTCATGCTTCATATCAGACATGGCGATCTATCCTTCTGTTGGTTGGATCTACTTATTTAAGTAACGCTCTTACGAGTCGTTACCCTGCTGAATTCGACGTAGAGAACGCTCTCGTCGAGACTCTTCTCGAGTCAAATCCAACAATGTTTCTTCGATGTAAGCCAAGTGCGAGTGGGACATTTCTCGCGCCTTTTCAGGCTGACCAGAAACAATCGCATCCACGATATTGGCTCGGTGTTTACTGACTTTCTCGACCGCTTCTGGGCGGCGACGTAGTAATTTAAAATTTTGTAGAATATTTTGCTCAAGCAAAGGTGCTAAGCTTCGAACAATGTGCAACAAAACCACGTTGTGCGCGGCTTCTGTCAAAGCGATCAAAAATTGCATCACTTCCGCAGATTCAGCTTCGATATCGTTGTTTGCTTGCTCTTGGCTAATGCGTTCAAGGCAACCTTGAATACGCGCAAAATCTTCTTCGGTACCACGTAAAGCTGCAAAGTAAGCTGAAATTCCTTCCATTGCATGACGAGACTCAAGCACATCAAGCTGGGTTTCAGAATGACTAGACAACAAATTCAACAAGGGATCTGAAAAGCTCTTCCAGATATTCTCACTTACGAATGTTCCGCCACCTTGGCGACGAGTCAACAAACGCTTCGCTTCCAAGCGTTGAATGGCTTCTCGGACTGAAGGACGAGACACATCGAACTGTTTTGCCAGTTCACGCTCTGGAGGCAGTTGTTGCCCCGGAGACAATGTTCCTTCCACTATCAACCTTTCTAACTCTTGTTCTATAACATCAGAGAGTTTTGGCTGACGAATCCTTTGATAAGCCATAATTTATTGTTCTTCTACTCTTGCAGGTAATTGGTAATACCAATTTTAAGTTGGTGCAGAAATTAACATAATTAAAACGCCACTGTCCAGCCGAAAATTGACCTAAATCATAGAACGAGCTTACTTCCAACACTCTGATAACAATCGACTGTTAAAACAGCAATAGAATTGGTATGACCAATTACATAAAGCATACAAATGGGAAGTCGACGTGCTAGCAGTTTTGGAAAAGAAATACAGAAAATGACAAAATTATCAGTCTATTTATTCACCAAAACGGCATGTGCGAGCGTAAAAATGTAGTTAACTTTTAACAATCATTAATATTTCTGGTATCAAAAAAAGGCATACCTGATCGTATGCCTTATTTATTTCGCTTTTTTGAATTTACACTTTCGCTACAAATCAACGCTGTATAAGCAGTCTATATTTCACCCAATCAAAGCTTAGACCAGGATCGCTTTTTCTCAAGGGCGCAATATATTGATGACCGGTAATTCGTGGCGGGGTGATTTGAGGATAAGACTGCATAATCACCTCAGTGATCTCTGCAAGTGATTGATATTGCGCTTCTGTGTAGGCAGTAAATTCTGTCCCTTCAAGCTCGATACCAATGGAATAGTCATTACAACGCTCCCTGCCCGCGAAACTGGATTGACCGGCATGCCATGCTCTATCGAGAAAAGAAACAAATTGAACAACCTCGCCGTTTCTCTTAATCAAGCAATGTGCAGAAACGCCCATTTTGTGAATAACTTCAAAAAATGGATGTTCATTTGGGTCTAGCTTGCCAGTGAAGAAGTCCTCTATATATGGTCCACCAAACTGCCCAGGAGGCAAACTGATGTTGTGTACCACCAGCAGAGAGATGTCGTTTATATCAGAGCGGGCATCAAAAAATGGTGACGGAACATGCTTTGCCTGTGTCAGCCAGCCATTCTCGATAATTGGGCGCATATCAACCTCTCTACTTTGCAAATTAACTGCTGAAATTATTGACACCGGAGAGTATCATTCGTTGCCATCTCCCTTTCAAGACAAGATTTGCGATGAAGAACACACACAACATTCAAGAACGCCTAGAATACCTTAAACAACAACTCCCTTTAGAGATCACTCGCTCTGTCGCTGATACCTTAAAAGAAGATCTAGGTGGCAGTGTCGACGCAGATAATGACATTACTGCATCTTTGATCCCTGCCGAAGCGGTTAATACCGCAACTATTATTACTCGTGAGCATGGTGTGTTCTGTGGTCAAGCATGGGCTGATGAAGTTTTTAAACAGCTCGGTGGCAAGGTCAGCATTGAATGGCACGTAAAGGACGGCGATAAAATCGAACCTAACCAAACCCTTTGCACGCTGACAGGCCCTGCTCGTGACTTGTTGACTGGTGAGCGTAACGCAATGAATTTCATCCAAACGCTGTCTGGCTGCGCAACAGTTACTGCAGAGTACGCTGAAAAAATCGCGCATACTGAGTGTCGTCTACTAGATACACGTAAAACCATTCCAGGTCTGCGTAGCGCACTAAAATACGCCGTGACGTGTGGTGGTGGCTTTAATCATCGCATCGGCGTGTTCGACGCTTACCTCATTAAAGAAAACCACATTATTGCTTGTGGTGGCATCACCCAAGCCATCCAAAAAGCGAAAGAGCTTAATCCAGGCAAACCGGTAGAAGTCGAAACGGAAAGCTTAGAAGAGTTGAAACAAGCGATAGAGGCTGGTGCCGACATCATCATGCTCGATAACTTCACAAAAGAAATGATGCGTGAAGCCGTAGCGATTAACGCAGGTCGTGCCGCTTTAGAGAACTCCGGCAACATTACGCTAGAGACCATCGCAGAATACGCAGAAACCGGTGTCGATTACATTTCGGTAGGCGCGTTGACTAAGCATCTAAAAGCGATGGATCTTTCGATGCGCTTCAAATAATAAAAGCAACACAATCTCAATTACTTCAACTAACTCAGTAAGTTGTGAGTAACTCTTCATTTAAAAGGGCCAATTGGCCCTTTCTTTTTATCCACTAAAAAAATAGTACTACTCGCAAAACTCTGCATGCGATATGCAACTTTTCACCAAAGAGTTTTATCTCACTCGAGAGCCCATCCCTTCCCCATTTTCAACCCACCTTAACTCTCCATAATCTTTTGCCAATGCAAGAGCATTATTAATTTTTAAGAAAGGGTTAAAAATGAAAAACAGTAAACAGAAAAAACAACAGGGTTTTACTCTGATCGAATTGATGATCGTGGTGGCGATTATTGGAGTGTTATCAGCAGTCGCAATCCCTGCATATAAAAGTTATGTGACAAAAAGCGAATTGGCCTCTGGCGCAACTACAGTTAGAAACCTTCTAACAAACATTGATATGTACCAACAGGAAAATGGGACATATGTAGGAATGACACTACCTAAAGTTGGCGCATCTACAACTATGAGCGGACTTGGAGACTTAGCACTAGCTAATTTAACGGTGAGCTCAGCAGATGCTACTTTCACATTTGATAACTCTTCAGTAAACACCGCCGTTATAACGTACAGTAAATCGTCTTCAGGCTGGACATGTTTAATTACTCCAAACAATGCAACAGCAATTACCGCAGAAACTCGACCAAAAGGCTGCTGATAACATAAATGTTAACAAATCTCTCAACAATTCTTCGCCAAAAAGGGTTACTGACATTTTCCCAAGAAGAATCGTTAATAGAGCAAGTCAAAGCTTCTGGCATTTCGATGCCAGAGGCTTTACTCAGTTCTGGATTATTTACATCAAGCGAACTCGCTGAGCACTTAAGTTCTCTCTTTAGTTTGAGTCAGCCCGAGTTATCTCAGTATGAGTACGCTTCGCTTTGTCAACAACTCGGTCTACGTGAATTAATCACTCGACATAACGCACTCCCACTCCAGCGTACGCCTTCAACTTTATTATTAGCCGTTGCCGACCCGACGAACCAACAAACAGAAGATGACTTCCGCTTTGCCACTGGGTTACAGGTTGAACTAGTCTTGGCGGATTTTCGTCAACTCAGCGCGGCAATTCGACGCTTGTATGGTCGTTCATTGAATCATGAGAAGTCTGGGTTAAAAGAGATCAACCAAGAAGAGTTAGCCAACCTGGTTGATGTGGGCGCAGATGAAATCGACAACATTGAAGACTTGAGCCAAGATGAGTCTCCTGTTAGCCGTTACATCAACCAAATTCTGTTGGACGCTGTGCGCAAAGGCGCATCCGATATCCACTTTGAGCCTTATGAAAAGATGTACCGCGTGCGCCTACGCTGTGATGGCATCTTAATTGAAACACAGCAGCCACCAAGCCACTTAAGTCGCCGCTTATCCGCTCGTATCAAAATCCTCTCTAAGCTTGATATTGCAGAGCGACGTTTACCACAAGATGGGCGTATTAAGCTCAAGTTGAATCACGACACCGCGATTGATATGCGTGTATCCACGCTACCGACTCTATTCGGAGAGAAAATTGTATTACGACTGCTCGACAGCAGCTCTGCTTCACTGGATATCGACAAGCTTGGTTATAGCGAACAACAAAAACAATTGTACTTGGATGCGCTGCGTCGCCCACAAGGCATGATTCTGATGACAGGCCCAACCGGGAGCGGAAAAACCGTATCTCTGTACACTGGGCTAAGTATCCTCAATAAGCCAGAAATCAACATTTCCACGGCAGAAGACCCAGTAGAAATTAACTTATCGGGCATTAACCAAGTTCAAGTTCAGCCTAAGATTGGTTTTGGTTTTGCCGAAGCCCTGCGCTCTTTCTTACGTCAAGACCCGGATGTGGTAATGGTCGGTGAGATTCGTGACTTAGATACCGCCGAAATCGCTATAAAAGCATCGCAAACCGGTCACTTAGTACTTTCAACCTTACATACCAATTCTGCGGCTGAAACGGTTATTCGTTTATCAAACATGGGCGTAGAAAGCTTTAACTTGGCCTCCTCTCTTAGTTTGATCATTGCCCAGCGCTTGGCCCGTAAACTGTGCTCGCACTGTAAAAAATCACAAGAGCTTACCGTTCAGCTACAACATCTTGGAATTCAAGCAAGCGACAACATTTTTAAAGCCAATCCCGATGGATGCGATGAGTGTACCCATGGTTATTCCGGCCGAACGGGAATTTATGAAGTGATGCGCTTTGATGAATTTCTTTCCGAAGCGCTTATTAAAGGCGCCTCGGTGCATGAACTAGAAAAACTCGCCATCGCAAACGGGATGAGCACGTTACAAATGTCGGGCATAGAAAAACTCAAACAAGGGATCACAAGTTTTAGTGAACTACAGCGCGTACTTTATTTTTAATCCTTTAATCAGCAGTCACCTCTATGAAAAGCACTACACCACAACTTAAAAACTTCCGCTGGAAAGGCATCAACAGTTCAGGCAAAAAGACATCTGGGCAAACCCTCGCGATGACAGAAATTGAAGTACGCGAGCGTCTAGACGCACAGCACATCAAGATCAAGAAGTTAAAGAAAAGCAGTATCTCGTTTCTCACTAAACTCAGCCATCGCGTGAAAGGCAGAGACATCACGGTGTTTACCCGTCAGATTTCGACGATGTTGATAACCGGTGTACCCTTAGTTCAGGCTTTAAAATTAGTCTCAGAAAATCATAAAAAAGCAGAGATGAAATCCATTTTGATGAGCGTGACACGCGCCGTTGAAGCGGGGGCGCCCATGTCAAAAGCCATGCGCACTGCAAGTGAACACTTTGACCCACTCTATACCGATCTTATCGCCACAGGTGAGCAATCCGGTAACTTAGCAGAAGTGTTCGAGCGCTTAGCCACCTACCGAGAAAAAAATGAACAACTCCGTGCGAAAGTGATCAAAGCACTGATTTACCCAGCTATGGTAGTGCTAGTCGCGTTAGGTGTGTCGTTTATCATGCTCACCAAAGTCATTCCCGAGTTTGAAAAAATGTTTGTTGGTTTTGGTGCTGATTTACCTTGGTTTACCAGGCAAGTATTAGATCTTTCCGTCTGGACACAAAACTGGAGTCCGTTTATCGCACTAGGCTCCATGAGTTTATTCATCTCGGCGAGAATCCTCTCTAAGCGTTCAGATTCTTTTCGCTTAACGCTCAATCGATCTATGCTTAAATTTCCTGTCCTTGGGCCTGTATTATCAAAAGCAGCGATCGCCAAATTTAGTCGAACACTCGCCACAAGCTTTACAGCGGGCATTCCAATTCTAACCAGTTTAAAAACTACATCAAAAACATCAGGAAACTTGCACTATCAACTCGCCATAGAAGAAGTTTACCGTGATACCGCCGCAGGTATGCCAATGTATGTAGCCATGCGCAACTGTAATGTGTTCCCTGAATTGGTGTTACAAATGGTTATGATCGGTGAAGAGTCTGGTCGACTTGACGATATGCTCAATAAAGTTGCAACAATCTACGAGTTTGAAGTCGACAACACCGTCGACAACCTTAGTAAAATTCTAGAGCCACTAATTATCGTTTTTTTAGGTATCGTTGTTGGCGGATTAGTGACAGCAATGTACTTGCCAATCTTTAACTTAATGAGTGTATTGGGCTAGAATGAGCTGTTAACTCCTTTAAAACAGCATCTTGCTGATTTCACTCATCGCTCAAGAGACAAATATGGAAGTATTCCAGTACTACCCTTGGCTATTCGTTGTGTTTGCCACCATCTTCGGTCTGATCGTGGGTAGCTTCCTCAATGTGGTTATTTATCGACTACCTAAAATCATGGAACTAGAATGGCGACGCGAATGTGCCGAGTCATTTCCTGAATACAAAATAGAACCTCCTAAAGAAGTGCTGACCTTGAGCGTTCCACGCTCCTCCTGCCAGAAATGCGCAACACCGATACGTATTCGCGACAACATTCCTGTGATTAGCTGGCTGCTTTTAAAAGGCAAATGTCACAACTGTCAGGCAACCATTAGCGCACGCTATCCACTTATTGAACTGCTCACCGCGTTCTGTTCAGGCTTTATAGCTTATTACTTTGGTTTTAGTTACTTTACCGTTGCCCTACTCTTTTTTACTTTTATCTTAATCGCCGCAACATTTATCGATCTCGATACTATGTTGTTACCTGACCAATTAACATTACCATTAACTTGGGCTGGCATTGCCTTAGCATTAGTCGAAATAAGTCCTGTTACTCTACAAGATTCTGTCATTGGTGCTATTGCTGGTTACCTATGTCTCTGGTCCGTTTACTGGGGCTTTAAGTTACTTACTGGTAAAGAAGGAATGGGGTATGGTGATTTTAAACTACTAGCGGCACTAGGAGCTTGGCTAGGTTGGCAGTCACTGCCGATGATCATTCTACTTTCTTCTGTGGTTGGCATCGTATTTGGCATCATTCAACTACGCTTGCAAAAGCAGGGAATTGAAAAAGCTTTCCCTTTCGGTCCTTACTTAGCAATTGCTGGTTGGATAAGCTTAATTTGGGGCGACCAGATTTTAAACTGGTACTTTACTTCAGTTCTAGGAGTGTAAATGGCTTTGGTTATTGGTTTAACAGGTGGTATCGCTAGTGGAAAAACAACCGTCGCGAATCTGTTCAAACAACAATTTAAAATCGATATCGTCGATGCCGACATTGTAGCAAGAGAAGTTGTCGAGCCAGGTACTCCCGGCCTAAACGCGATTATTGAACACTTTGGTCACGATATCGTTCGTGAAGACCAAACTTTAGATCGCGCAAAGCTGAGAGAAAAAATCTTTTCGAATTCAGATGAAAAAGCATGGCTCAACGCACTGTTGCACCCGATAATTCGTGAAAAGATGATCGAAGATTTGCAGCAAGTCACTTCAGAGTATGCGTTACTTGTGGTGCCGTTGCTCGTAGAAAACAAGCTAGATAGTTTGTGTGATCGCGTTCTTGTCGTCGATGTAGAACCGAATACACAGATATCTCGCACGATGAAACGAGACAATGTGAGTGAAGATCAAGTTCGCGCCATCCTTGCCTCTCAAGCATCAAGAGAGCAAAGGCTCGCGCTTGCAGACGATGTGGTTAAGAATAATCCAAGTGACCCTGATCTTTTGCTTCAAATCACAGATTTGCACGAAAAGTACCTAGCCATGTGTAAGAAAAATCTGCGAAAATAGGAACGAAACTCACAAAGGCTTATGTCGATGACCACGCACAAATTTGAACATCCGTTAAATGAGAAAACTCGTATTTATCTAAGAGTGGAGTCTCTGCTGCGTCAGGCTCACTTGGCCTCTGGGTTTAGCGAAAATCATCAGTATCAACTGTTTTTCCGTGCGTTATTCGATATGGTTGAGATCTTCGAACAAATCCAACTGAAAAGTGAACTGGCTAAAGATCTTGAGAAGCAACGGCTGTCGTACCGCCATTGGCTAAATGTTGATGGTGTCGATCAAGACGCATTAAATACCTTGCTACAAGAGATAGATGTCGTTCATAGCCAACTAATGGGTGCTGAACGTTTTGGCCAAGCATTAAAAGAAGATCGCTTCCTAAGCTCTATCCGCCAACGCTTTAATCTACCGGGTGGTTCATGCTGCTTTGATCTGCCAGCATTACACTACTGGCTTCACCTACCCATTGAACGTAAAAAGCGTGATGCACAACAGTGGCAAGCAAGCTTAAAGCCCTTATCTGATGCGCTTTCGTTATGGTTAAAGCTCACTAGAGAGACCGGACATTTCAAAGCTCAAATCGGTCGTGCAGGTTTCTTCCAAAGCGACGCTGATGAAGCCAACATTCTAAGACTTCACATCCCAATGGAATATGGCGTTTATCCTATGATTTCAGGTCATAAAAATCGCTTTGCGATCAAGTTCATGTCGTTTGAAAACGGTCAAGCGTGCACACAAGATATTGAGTTTGAACTTGCTGTGTGCAGCTAAGACGACACTACGCCTCGCCTCCATAATCTAAAATTCAACGCTTTATTGCGCTTATATTTGATAAAATTTCGTAGCAGCAATAGCGCGTTGAATAAGCCATCTTTAATTCGTTTAGGTATACTACCCTTTAACACCAATTAGTAATGGGACGCTCAACTATGTCTAAAGTTACCATCGTTCAATGCCCACAATGTGGCGCCGACGTAGAATGGGGAGAACAAAGCCCTCATCGCCCTTTCTGCAGTAAACAATGCCAAATGATTGATTTTGGTGAATGGGCAGATGAAGAAAACACCATCCCTGGCGCACCCGATATGTCCGATAGTGATGGCTGGTCTGAAGACCAGTATTAAATTGAGACCTAGGGTAAAGGAATACCCTAGGTTCCTTCTTAGGGAATCTGAATCACGCTCCTTCGTCGCTGTCCAGAATGACGAATTTTAACCACGGTACTCTATAATCTTTGACCATCATTTCCTGTCATTCCGAGGAGCCATAGCGGCATCAGAAATCTACTCATAGCAAGGATGAAGCTAACAACATAAATACTTGCATACTCGACTAGTAGATTCTGAATCACGCTCCTTCGTCGCTGTCCAGAATGACGAATTTTAACCACGGTACCCTGTAATCTTTGGCTATCAATTCCCGTCATTCAGAGGAGCCATAGCGGCATCAGGAATCTACTCATAGCAAGGATGAAGCTAACAACTTAAACAATTGCATGCTCGACTAGTAGATTCTGAATCACGCTCCTTCGTCGCTGTCCAGAATGACGAATTTTAACCACGGTACTCTGTAATCTTTGACCATCATTTCCTGTCATTCCGAGGAGCCATAGCGACATTAAGAATCTACTAACAGCAAGGATGAAGCTAACAACTTAAACACTTACATTCTCAACTAGTAGATTCTGAATCACGCTCCTTCGTCGCTATCCAGAATGACGAATTTTAACCACAGTACCCAGTAATATTTGATCATTGTTTCCCGTCATTCCGAGGAGCCATAGCGACATCAGGAATCTATTCACAACAAGACAGAGGCGTGGAGTGTACGTCAGTGCATGAGCATCGACAGTGCAGGTCGGGTGAAAAGAAACGAGCAAGCTAATTACACAAATAAAAAAACGGAGCCCTAAAAGGACTCCGTTTAAGATGAGAACGCTAGTTATAGCATTACTTCTTAGCAAGTTTCTCTTTGATACGAGCAGACTTACCAGAACGCTCACGTAGGTAGTACAACTTGGCACGACGTACTGCACCACGGCGTTTAACTTCGATGCTATCAACGATTGGAGAGTGTGTTTGGAACGTACGCTCAACACCTTCACCGTTAGAGATCTTACGTACAGTGAAAGCAGAGTGTAGACCACGGTTACGGATTGCGATTACAACGCCTTCGAAAGCCTGTAGACGCTCACGGTCACCTTCTTTTACCTTAACTTGAACTACAACAGTGTCACCTGGTGCAAATTTAGGTAGGTCTGATTTCATTTGCTCTTCTTCAAGAGCTTTGATGATGTTACTCATTTTTTAAATTCCTAGAATAAACTGATACTAAATAAATTAGGTTACTTTGCGTTATGTTCTTTAATGGCTTTATGCTCATTAACAAACTCAGCAAGTAATTGTTCCTGTTCGTCAGTCAGAGCTAGGTTTTCCAGGAGCTCTGGTCTTCTTAGCCAAGTACGGCCCAACGACTGCTTGAGTCGCCATTGACGAATGTCCTTGTGATTGCCTGACATCAGTACCGCTGGTACCTCTTTGTCATCCAATACTTCTGGACGCGTATAGTGAGGGCAATCTAACAAGCCATTTGCAAAAGAGTCTTCTTCTGCTGACGCGAAATCCCCTAGTACACCCGGAACAAACCGAGAAACAGAGTCGATTAACGTCATGGCTGGTATCTCACCACCCGTCATCACAAAATCACCAATCGACCATTCTTCGTCGACTTCAGATTGAATGATGCGCTCATCTACCCCTTCATAACGACCACAAATCAGAAGCAAGTTCTCATTCGTTGCCAGTTCTTCCACTCCTTTCTGGTCGAGCTTGCGACCTTGAGGAGAAAGGTAGATGACTTTCGTCTTGCCCGGTGAGGCTGCTTTCGCGGTATGAATGGCATCGCGCAAAGGCTGAACCATCATTAACATACCAGGGCCACCACCGTAAGGTCGGTCATCGACTGTGCGATGTTTGTCGTGAGTGAAATCTCTAGGATTCCAAGTCTCAATCGACAAAAGACCTTTTTTAACCGCTTGACCTGTTACTCCAAAATCAGTAACAGAACGGAACATTTCTGGAAAAAGGCTAATAACGCCAACCCACATGTTTATCTCGCTCTGTAATTTTGGAGATTAGAATCCAGGATCCCAGTCAACTTCGATCCGTTGAGCTTCGCGATCAACATTAATGATCACTTGCTCTTCAAGGAACGGGATTAATCGTTCCTTCTGCCCGAAAGCATCTTTAAGATTTGCTTTAACAACCAGAACATCGTTTGAGCCAGTTTCTAGCATGTCAGTAACAACACCTAGATCGTAACCTTTAGTGGTTACAACTTGCATCCCAAACAATTCGCGCCAGTAGAACTCATCTTCTGACAATTCAGGAAGTACCGCAGGGTCAATAGCAATTTCAAAGTTCGTCATTAGATGCGCGTCTTCACGAACATCCATGCCTTCCAGCTTAGCCACCATACCTTTGTTATGGCGCTTCCAGCTTTCTACTTTGTACTCAACCCACTTGCCCTTTTGGTTAATGTACCAAGGGCTGTAATCGAAAATGCTTTCAGCATTGTCTGTGTAGGAAAAAACCTTAAGCCAACCACGAATGCCGTAAGTAGCACCAAACTTGCCTACAACAATCTTTTCGTTGCTCATTGTTTCTTTACCTTTCATCGACATAAACTAGTTTCTACTTTTCAAGTAAAAAATTAAGCCGCTTTTTGAGCGTCTTTAACTAGCTTAGCAACACGGTCAGATACTGACGCGCCTTGACCAACCCAGTGGTTAACGCGGTCTAGGTCTAGACGTAGACCTTCTTCTTGACCTTTAGCAGTTGGGTTGAAGAAACCAACTTTCTCGATGAAACGGCCAGTTGCAGCGTTGCGGCTGTCCGCTACTACGATTTGATAAAATGGACGCTTTTTAGCGCCGTGACGTGCCAAACGAATGGTTACCATGTCGTCCTCTTTGCTTTCTCAAAAATAAAATTAACCCCAAAAACCATTCAAGAAATTAAACAGTTTGGGGTCTCGTGCCAAAATAAAGCTCCGGAATTTTACTCTTCTCCCGGAGCAATGCAAGGAGTTTAGTTACTTTTTCACCAACATAAATTGAATTTAAAGTTTGTGACGTACCTAACACCCTGAATCTATGCGTGATCGATTAATTAACGACCAAATGGGTTGAAGCCACCGCCACCCCCCATGCCGCCCATCATGCCTTGCATGTTGCGCATCATGCCTTTCATGCCACCTTTTTGCATCTTTTTCATCATTTTCTGCATTTGGGTGAACTGTTTTAGTAAGCGGTTTACATCTTGAACCTGCACACCAGAACCAGCCGCGATACGCTTCTTGCGCGAGCCCTTGATAATTTCTGGGCGTTGACGTTCTTTCATTGTCATGGAGCTGATGATCGCTTCCATCTGTTTGAACATCTTGTCATCGACTTTATCTTTCACATTGTCTGGTAGCTGGGACATTCCTGGAAGCTTATCCATCATCCCCATCATGCCGCCCATGTTTTGCATCTGGCCTAGCTGTTCACGGAAATCTTCAAGGTCGAAACCTTTCTTCTCTTTGAACTTCTTCGCTAACTTTTCTGCCTTTTCTTGGTCAACGTTGCGTTGTAGGTCTTCAATCAAAGACAGAACGTCACCCATGCCAAGAATACGTGAAGCAACACGATCTGGGTGGAACGGTTCTAGCGCGTCAGTTTTTTCACCGACACCCAAGAATTTGATTGGTTTGCCCGTGACATGGCGTACTGAAAGTGCCGCACCACCACGAGCATCACCATCAACCTTAGTTAGAACTACACCGGTAAGAGGTAGCGCATCGCCAAAGGCTTTTGCTGTATTTGCTGCGTCTTGACCCGTCATGGCGTCAACAACAAATAGCGTTTCTACTGGGTTGATAGCTGCGTGAAGATCTTTGATCTCCCCCATCATCTCTTCATCAATTGCCAAACGACCTGCGGTATCGACAATAAGTACGTCGTAGAATTTTTTCTTCGCATGGTCAATCGCTGCATTGGCGATATCAATAGGCTTTTGGTCTGGTGATGATGGGAAGAAGTCAACACCGATGTCTGATGCCAGTGTTTCAAGCTGCTTGATTGCCGCAGGACGGTAAACGTCGGCAGACACAACCAAAACTTTCTTCTTGTCACGTTCTTTCAGAAGCTTAGATAACTTACCTACCGATGTGGTTTTACCCGCACCTTGTAGACCAGCCATAAGAAGCACAGCAGGTGGTTGAGCGGCAAGGTTTAGCGCCTCATTCGACTCACCCATTACGGCTTCAAGTTCTGTTTGAACGATCTTGATAAATTCCTGACCTGGAGTCAGAGATTTAGAAACTTCTACGCCCACCGCTTTTTCTTTAACGCGGTTCACAAATTCACGAACGACCGGAAGCGCAACGTCAGCTTCAAGTAGAGCCATTCGGACTTCACGTAGGGTTTCTTTAATGTTGTCTTCGGTCAGACGACCTTTGCCACTGATATTTTTCAGCGTTTTGGATAATCGATCCGTTAAATTCTCAAACATCTTTGTCTCTTCGCTAAAATGGCGATTAATTAGTGTGAGTATACATTAGCCAAGGTCTGAGTCATACCCGTACCGCTGTCCTATTCTTGTCTCTATTTATATATGGTGCGGTAACTTATTAATTTCAATATCTCATCTCTCACGATTGATGTCGGATATAACGTAGCCCCAAAGTGTAATGCAAGGTATAATTTCTCCATCGTGCACAATAATATTTAGGATTCATGGATAGCTTAATAGCCATCGCGGCCGCCATACTTTATGTCTTGGCGATTGCGACCATCATACCCGGACTCTCACAACAGTCAGGAATCAAAGCAAAAACAGTGTTTGCTAGTGCTGCCTGTGCGCTTGTTTTTCATGCGTGGATTTTGAGTGATCTGATTTTTGATGGTTCAGGTCAAAACCTGAGTATTCTCAACGTGGCTTCTTTGATCAGTTTTATTATTTCTCTGGTCATGAGCCTTGCTATGTTGAAAAACCGACTGTGGTTTTTATTGCCTGTCGTTTATAGCTTTGCTGCCATCAATTTATCTGCTGCCACATTTTTGCCAAGCACGTTTATAAAGCACCTAGAGAATGACCCTAAGCTACTCATTCATATTTCATTTGCGCTCTTCTCATACGCGACTTTAACTATCGGGGCACTCTATGCGCTTCAGTTGGCTTGGCTGGATCACAAACTGAAAGCAAAAAAATCTTTGGCGATTAACCCAAACCTGCCGCCTCTATTAATGGTGGAGCGTCAACTCTTCAAAATTATTTTGATCGGTAACTTATTGTTAACTGCCACGCTCATTACTGGCTTTGTCTTTGTGCAGGATATGTTTGCCCAAGGTAAGGCACATAAGGGCATTCTTTCTTTCATCGCTTGGGTGGTGTACTCAATACTGCTTTGGGGTCACTATCAAAAAGGCTGGCGTGGTAGAAAAGTCACATGGTTCGCTGTTGCAGGAGCAACACTGTTAACTCTGGCATATTTTGGCAGTCGCTTTGTAAAAGAAATCATCTTGAATTAGGGAGCTCTAGGGCTCCTATCCTTTATATTTTAGGCTAGATAAAATACAGTACGCCTTAACTCTTTGACTTAACGGACTTACTCAACCGTTATATAACCCAATACTTACAAGGAACAGCAACGTTTTGGACGACATCTCTACGGGTATCTTGTTTGCGCTACTCGCGTGTCTTATCGTCATATCAGGTTACTTTTCCGGTTCAGAAACAGGGATGATGTCTCTGAATCGTTATCGCTTAAAACACTTAGCCAAAAACGGGCATAAGGGTGCTAAGCGAGTCGAAAGACTATTAGACCGTCCAGATCGTTTGATTGGTCTTATTCTTATCGGCAACAACCTCGTTAATATTCTCGCGTCTGCTATCGCGACCATTATTGGTATGCGTTTGTATGGTGATTTAGGTGTCGCTATCGCAACCGGTGCACTAACTATGGTTGTATTGGTTTTTGCCGAGGTTACCCCTAAAACAATTGCAGCGCTTTACCCTGAACGTGTGTCCTACGCGAGCAGTATATTATTGACCATACTGATGAAGTTACTGTCGCCTTTAGTGATGCTTGTTAACTTTATTACGAATGGCTTTATCCGCTTACTTGGTGTAAGAGCGGATCACTCAGCAGAAGATCATCTTAGCTCCGATGAGCTGCGTACGGTGGTAAATGAAGCTGGCGGTTTGATCCCTCGCCGACACCAAGACATGCTAGTGTCTATTTTAGATCTTGAGCACGTCACCGTGAACGACATTATGGTCCCACGCAATGAAATTACCGGTATTGATATTAACGACGACTGGAAATCCATTGTTCGTCAGCTAACCCACTCACCACATGGGCGCATAGTTTTCTATCGTGACCAAATTGATGAAGTGGTTGGTATGCTGCGCTTGCGCGAGGCTTATCGTCTGATGTTGGAAAAGAACGAATTCAACAAAGAAACGCTATTACGTGCTGCTGATGAGGTCTATTACATCCCAGAAGGCACACCACTGAACGTGCAAATGTTGAAATTCCAACGTAACAAGCAACGTATCGGTCTGATCGTGGATGAGTACGGTGATATCATCGGTCTAATCACTCTTGAAGATATTCTGGAAGAGATCATTGGTGAGTTCACGACGTCAATTTCTCCAAGCCTCTCTGATGAAATCAGTCCTCAAGGTGACGGAAGCTTTCTTATTGAAGGCAGCACCAATATCCGAGATATCAACAAAGGCCTGAAATGGGATTTACCAACGGATGGTCCGAGAACGCTAAACGGGCTCATTTTAGAACACTTGGAAGATATTCCTGAGAGCCATCTAAGTGTGAGAGTAGCGGGTCACCCAATGGAACTTGTTGAGATTGAAGAGAACCGAATCAAGCTCGTTCGTGTTTACCCGAAGAAGAAAAAATCGACATCCCAATAACCAAAAGAAAAGCCTGACTCATGTCAGGCTTTTTTTACTTATTGGGGCAATATGCTTCTTAATGAGCACCTAGTCGATGCGCAACTCTTTTAACATCGACTCAGGCAAAGCAAGTTCATCATTTTTGTTCACCGAAACACCAGCATCCAAAATGTTCTTTGCGATCTGTTGTGCTTCTTTTAAAGAGTGCATCGCTGCCGTGCCGCATTGGTATTCGTTAAGTTCAGGGATCTTATTCTGACTTTCTACCTTCAGCACATCTTCCATTGCTGCAATCCAAGCATCTGCGACTTGCTGCTCTGATGGTGTGCCAATCAGGCTCATGTAAAAACCTGTGCGGCAACCCATAGGCGAAATATCGATGATCTCAACAGAATCACCGTTTAGGTGATTACGCATAAAGCCTGCATAAAGGTGCTCTAAGGTGTGAATACCTTTTTCAGAAAGAATGTCTTTGTTTGGCGCAGTAAAGCGTAAGTCGAAAACTGTAATCGTATCCCCTTTTGGGGTCTGCATGGTTTTCGCCACTCGTACAGCGGGTGCATTCATACGAGTGTGGTCCACGGTAAAACTATCGAGTAAAGGCATTACATCTCTCCTGATTGTAACTCCAGTACCTTTCGGTAATGGATAAATGTCATTCATCCCTACAGCACATGAACTGACTGTGGGCTAAAAGAACCAGCTGCTGTTGTCTTCTAATTCCTGACGACATTGCTTCAGCTGCCAGCCATAAGTTTTCGCTGTTTGTTCAACACGTCGAGCGACTTTGATTAAACTAGGCTTTCGATTATAAGTGCCTCGCTTATACCCACCTCGCCCTTCATGATAAGCCAGATACTGGTTATAGGGATCCCATAATGAAATCCCTAGCTGACGCCGTGTTTCATGAGTGTACCAACCGACAAACATCATAGAATCATCGAAGTTGGTACGAGAGCCACCCTGACCTGTCGCATCTTGGAAGTCTTCCCAAGCAGGGTCTTGAGCTTGAGCGTAACCATACGCACTGCTTACTCGTCCCCAAGGAATAAACCCTAGCAAATAATCTTTAGGTGGTTTTGCATCGTGCCGAAAGCTGCTTTCTTGTTTAATGATGGCCATAGCGACATGAATAGGGGTACCCCATTCATCTTCCATATCTTTGGCATCATCGTACCAACCGGATTTCTCTCGGAATATCTCGCATAAGTTATTCTGCTGCTTTGGCGGTGCCGTAGCACAACCTGCAAGTAACACGCTTCCAAGTACCGCTACTACTGACGACTTAATGTTCAATCGCACCAATCCTTAGTTAGTCATTACTGCTTCAGGTAAGCAAAGTAATCTTCCAAAAAATCATCAAAAGAAAGCGTGTCACTCTGCTCTGCTTGCTTTTGTTTTTCCACGGACGACGCTACTTCCGTTTCCATCGTATCTTGTGAGTAGTACTGATAACCGTGAGCTAGGTTTTCATCACGGTACTTCATACCAAGAGTACAACCAACTTTACCTAGCCCACCCAACTCTTTCGTTAGCTCTAATAGTTGACCAGAGATCGTTAGTTCTGGGTTATCAATCCATGTCTCGAGTTGATTACACACATCTTGGTATGCACTGCCACCAGCGGTCATATCCATTTGCTGTGCTATTTGACGTAACTCGACGAAAACTCGGTGTGCCCAATCTTGTAGAGATAGACGTTCACCTTGACATCCAATTTGCAGCATTAGACCTTTTTCACGGCCAGAAACAATGACTTTATTCCAGTTATCGCGCCAACACTCTAATTCACAGTTATCCATAGGGTCTGAGTCTGACAAGGCCGCCCAGGTAAGGAAGAGATCCAAGAATCGTACTTGCTCTTCATTTAAGCCCACAGCGCTGAATGGGTTAACATCTAGAGAACGAACTTCAATGTATTCGACACCACCGCGTCGTAACGCATCTGAAGGCTTCTCACCACTTTTCGATACACGTTTTGGACGAATCGGAGCGTACAGTTCATTCTCAATTTGTAAGATATTGGAATTAAGCTGGCGGTATTCACCATCCACTTTTACCCCAATTTTCGCAAACTCTTCTGATGGGTGGCGAATCGCATCACTCAAACCATCGAGGTATTGGTCAATGCTGTTAAAACCAATTTTCAGCACACTTTGAGCACTATTGGTATAGCCAAGATCGCTCAAACGCAAAGACGTCGACTTCGGCAAATATAATGTCCCGCCAATCTTCTCGAATGGCAGATCGGTTTCACGACCTTGAATAAAAGAGCCACATAACGCTGGTGATGCACCAAAGAAGTAGGGAATCATCCAGCCAAAGCGGTAGTAATTACGGATCAACGCAAAGTACGCATCAGACTTAGCATCTTGGCGGGCTTGTTCATCTTGCTCGCCATAGAGCGCATCCCAAAATGTTTCAGGAAATGAGAAGTTAAAATGGACACCTGAAATTATTTGCATCAGGCTGCCATAGCGACGCTTTAGGCCTTCTCGGTACAGCGTTTTCATTTTCGCTGCATTCGAAGAGCCATACTGGGCTAACTGAATATCATCCTCTGAGCCGACGTAGCAAGGCATTGATAGTGGCCACATTTTCTCTTCACCCATTTTGGTTTGAGTGAAATGATGGATATCTTTCAGCTGTGCCATCAGTTCTGGAATTTCATGTGACACAGGCGTAATGAACTCTAACAATGATTCCGAAAAATCCGTTGTGATCCATTGATTTGTGAACGCAGAGCCTAACCCTTCAGGATGAGGAGTTGTAGCTAGATGTCCATCCTGACGATAGCGCAAAGTTTCTCGCTCAACACCGCGTCCAAACTGCTTAAATACTTCGGGGTTTGATGCAACTTTTTTTAGTCGCGCAGCAAAATCAGTCAAAATGAGGTTCGCTTATATTGGGAGCAGGACACTTGTTACATAACACAAGTGTAAGCTAAGTTATTGATAGTTAATGCATCTAGATAAATAACCCACGAAAAGTTGCTTATCTAGATGAATAGCGGAGAAACGTTTCTCCGCTATTAAATGTGTACTCTATCGAATGATTTCAAGCTCTTCTACGTCTTTCCCCAACTTTTCTAATTGAGGACGCAACGATTTAGCATCACCAACGACGATAATTTGATAGTCATTTGGATCAAACCATTTCTGAGCCAGCGCATTCAACGTCTGCTTATCGACTTTTTCTACGATAGCGTTTCTTTGCTGCAAGTAATCATGATCGAGGTTGTACTTAAGAATATCACTGATGAGCTCCGCTTTTTGTGTTGGCGTTTCATATTTCAGTGCATCTTTTTGACCGACCGCTTGACGCATAAATTTCATCTCTTCATCAGTAATACCTGACTGCGAGTATTCATTTAGCTCATTTTCCATCTCAATGATCGAAGCAACCGTTGCATCCGCTCGTACTTGCGCGGTGAAAACCACCGAGCCTGTTTCTGGATTACCAGAGAAGTAGCCGTAAGCACCGTATGTGTAACCCTTGTCTTCACGTAGATTTTGGTTAATGCGGCTATTGAAGTTCCCAGCTAAGTTGAAGTTTGCCAGTTGGCTTAGGTAAAAATCGCCCGTTGCGTCGTAAGGCATACCTTGACGAACCATCATGACCACACTTTGCGGCGCTCCTGGTTTATCAACAAGATGGATCTTTTGCTCACCTAATGCAGCAATGCTTTGCGGTGCATACAATGGCGCAGCTTCATCTTGCCAGTTTTTCCAGAACGTCAGTTGCTGCTCAATTTCCTGTTTATTGATGTCACCAACAACGACGATTTGCGCACTTTGTGGCGTGTAATGCTTCGAGTAGAATTCACGGACATCATCCAACGTTAATGCACTGACACCTGCTTGCGTGCCGTCTTTTGGTCGAGCAAAAACCGAATCCCCATAGAGCACCTGGCGACTCGCTTGTGACGCCATCCAACTTGGATTTTGGTGCTCATATACCAGGCCTTCTAGCGCTTGCATTTTTACACGCTCGAAATCATCTTGATTAAATGCAGGAGACAGCAACATCTCTTCGACAATTTTTAACGTCGGCTCTAAGTTCTTTTCTAGAGCAGAAACACTGATGTTTGTTGTATAACCTGTGGCATTAACAGAGATAACACTACCCAGTTTATCAAGCTCAGCTTGAATCTCTTCGACACTGCGTTTCGTTGTACCTTCTTGCAACATCGCAGCGGTCAATTGGGCAAGACCTTCTTTACCCTTTTCAACAAAACGTGTCCCGGCAGGTAGACTAAATTGCATCATCACCGTCGGCGTTTCATCGCTAACTGCACCAAGCAGCTCTGAGCCATTCTTGAAATGTAACTCGTACAGCTCTGGCATCGTCGCTTTCACTGGTTCTCCTACTGGCGGTTGCACTGAGCGATCGAAGTTATCGGTCGCACGACGATACGCCAATTGGTCATCGGAAATCTTCTCATATTCTGGCAACGTACGCTTTGGTGTCACAAAGGTCGCAGGTTTTACGACAAGGTCTGTTTTTCCTTTTGGGACCACGCTTAGGGTCACTTTGTTCTTACCTTGGATAAAGTCCGTATACGCTTTTTCTACCGAAGTCGGCGTAACTGCACGGATTTGTTCAAGCTGTTGCTCAAGACGATCAGGATCGCCGAAAAATGTCTCGTTGGAAGCCAACTGAGTCACTTTACCTTTAACGCTTTCTAGCGCAAAAATAGCATCCGCTTCCGCTTTACCCTTCAACTGCTCAAGGCGATCTTCTGTCACGCCTTTTTCCGCAAACTGATTCAGTGATTGTAAAAGCTCGTCGTACAGTTTTGATAGGTCGCCTTTGTCTCCAGAATCACCCATTGCGTAAACGTAAAAGTTACACGCCAGTTCAGCACAGTCATGGAATGAACCAGCATCGACCGCTTTTTGAGTCTTCACTAGGTCTTGATAGAGCACGCTGTTGGTACCGCCACCCAATACTTCTGATAACGTATCGAGAGACGCTTGGCTTTCTTCGCCGTTGTAGGTTGTTGGCCACGCGATCATCACCATAGGTTGTTGAATACGATCTTCTAGCGTGATGTATTTGTCTTCTTGCAGTTTTGCAGGTTGTTTCGGCGCATTTTCAACCTCAGGACCACGAGGAATCGAACCGAAGTACTTATTTACCCACTCTAGAGTCTGTTCAACGTCTAAGTCACCACCGATCGTGATAGTCGCATTGTTTGGGCCATACCAACGCAAGAAAAACGCTTTGAGGTCGTTCACATCAACACGATCAAGATCTTCAACATAACCAATGGTTTGCCACGAATACGGATGACCTTCAGGATATAGCGCTTCGGACATGCGCTCCCAAATCAAGCCATAAGGACGATTATCGTAACGCTGAGCTCGCTCATTTTTTACAGTCGAACGCTGAATTTCAAATTTGCGTTGAGAAACCGCATCCAGCAAAAAGCCCATACGGTCAGACTCTAACCACAGCATTTTCTCGAGCTGGTTAGCAGGGACAGTTTCAAAGTAGTTAGTACGATCGCGGTTTGTTGTACCATTTAACGTGCCGCCAGCCTCTGTGATGATTCTGAAGTGCTCTTGGTCACCAACGTTCTCTGAGCCTTGGAACATCATGTGCTCAAAGAAATGCGCAAAACCAGACTTACCCACTTCTTCACGAGCTGAACCAACATGGTAAGTCACATCCACATGGACCAATGGGTCAGAATCTTCAGGAGCTAAGATCACCGTTAAACCATTATCGAGTTTGTACTTTTGGTATGGAATCTTAACTTTGCCTTCTTCAGCTTTCGATGACTCAACGAAAGTTACCCCTTTCGGCAGTGATGAAACTGGCGTATTTGATGCACAGCCCGTGATCACCAACAGTGAACACGCGCCAACCCAAAACATCTTCATGTACTTTCCTTAAAATAATCCGAGATAGATGGCCGCAAGTAAGCTATACCTAGCAGCCTTTCCTAAAAATATTAAAATCACGCAAGGCAGAAACTTCATTCTTAGCCACCCTGCGGCTAAACACAGCGGGTCTCCTATTACAGGTAACCAGCTAAAAAATAACCCCCAATAGCCATACTTAGAGAGCCACTTTAATGCGGTATGACCGTGCTTTTCCTCTTGTGCTTTGTTGGGAATCCACAAGCCAAGCCAATAATTTGTTAAGCCACCAAGCGTATTACCGATAGTAGCGACCATAACAATTGAAGAAACGGAGTATTGATTTAATGAGAGAGTGGCAACTAAGCCCGCTTCAGAACCACCAGGCAACAACGTGGCACTGAGAAAACCGGTCATGAAAAGCACCCATAATGCTGAATCTGAAAACCAAAGCGCTAAACTTTCAAAAATCGTGTTAAATGCTTCTAGCATGTCATATCAAGCAACACCTTGCCTCTGGTTCTTCCTGATTCGACCTGCTGGTGAGCACCAATGACATCACTCATAGGATAAACCTGTTGAATTTCAGTCTTCAGTAAGCCAACGCCGACCATGTACAACAAGGTATCTAACTGCGCAGGGTCTGGTTCAACCAACATGCCACTAGCCTCAAAGCCTAGGAGTTTGGCTTTTTCACAAATCAGCTCAGCAGTTATGGTTGGAACGGTGATGACTCTCGCATTATCTTTCAGGCATTTAAGCGCATCTAACGCAGCATCTCCGCCTACTAAATCAATCAAAACATCAACATCTTCAACACGTTCTGACACTGGTGCAAATTGATAGTTCACTGCATGAGCACCGAGCGTCGCAAGGTAATCTAAATTTCGTTCGCTGCAGGTGGTAAAGACTTCCGCTTTCGTCGCGATCGCAATTTGTACCGCGAGGTGTCCAACACCACCGGCTCCAGCGAGGATAAGTACGCGATCGTTTTCCGTCACATTAGCCTTACTGAGAGCTTGTGCCGCAGTTTGTCCCGCCAACGGTAATGCAGCAGCTGCCTCCAAAGTTACGGAGCTAGGAACATGACTTAACTCAGTTTCTGGAACACATATGTATTGACTGTAACCACCGCCTCGAACTGGGAAACCAATAAATCCAGCCACCTCATCACCTTCATTAAAACGTGATGCCCCCTCTCCACAAGACATCACTTTTCCTGAGATGTCGTAACCTGGCACCCAAGGTAAATTATCCTTATTCTGCGCTGCTGCCCAACCGAGCCCAGCTCGAGTTTTGACATCAATAGGATTTACGCCTGAAAAAGCGACTTTTACTAAGACTTCACCAGGCTGTGGTGATGGTGTAGAAGCATGTTGAATCGCGAGTACGTTGGCATCACCAAACTCAGTGATAACGATCTGTTTGTGTTCCATAAACCATTCCCTGCAAGAAAACAAAAAGGGATGCGAAAGCATCCCTTTGACTATAAACCATTTTGTTAACCTAAGTTAATCGTGATTTTGTAAATTGGTTGATCATTCCATTTTCAATAATGTCTAACCAACAAGTGCTAACAATATACCAGCCGCAACGGCTGAACCCAGCACACCAGCTACGTTTGGTCCCATCGCATGCATTAACAAGAAGTTTTGCGGGTTAGCTTGTAAACCAACTTTGTTTACGACTCGCGCGGCCATTGGTACCGCAGAAACGCCAGCCGCACCAATAAGTGGGTTGATGTCTTCTTTCGAGAACTTGTTAAGCAGTTTCGCCATCAGGACGCCCGCACCAGTACCGATACTAAATGCAACTGCGCCTAACCCCAAGATACCTAACGTTTCTAGGTTCAAGAACTGCTCAGCTTGCAGCTTAGAACCAACACCAAGACCTAAAAAGATAGTCACTATGTTGATCAATTCATTTTGAGCAGTTTTCGATAAACGATCGACCACACCAGCTTCACGCATCAAGTTACCCAAACAGAACATACCAACCAATGGCGTAGCTGAAGGTAAGAACAGAATCGTCATCAGTAATACAGCAAGCGGGAAGATGACTTTCTCCCATTTACCAACATGACGAAGCTGAGCCATCTTAATTTGACGTTCTTCCTTGGTTGTCAGTGCTTTCATGATTGGTGGTTGGATGATCGGCACCAATGCCATATAGCTGTATGCCGCGACTGCAATCGCACCTAACAGATCTGGAGAGAGCTTACTCGCCAAGAAAATCGCTGTTGGCCCATCAGCACCACCGATGATCGCGATAGACGATGCATCCGCCATGGAGAACTCCATGCCAGGTACATAGTTGAGCAAAATAGCGCCAAACAGTGTTGCAAAAATACCAAACTGCGCAGCCGCACCTAACCACAACGTTTTTGGGTTTGCGATCAAAGCACCAAAGTCAGTCATCGCGCCCACACCCATGAAGATCAATAGCGGGAACACACCCGATTCAATCCCAATGTAGTAAACGTAGTAGAGCAAGCCACCAGGCTCAGTAAAGCCAGCATTTGGAATATTCGCCAAAATAGCACCGAAACCAATCGGCAATAACAGTAAAGGTTCAAATCCTTTTTTAATTGCCAAAAACAGCAAGGTACAACCAACCAGCATCATACAGATTTGGCCGAACTCGAAGTTAGCGATCCCTGTTTCTGCCCAAAGGGTTAACAATCCGTCCATGATACTCCCTTACGCCAGGCTCAACAGAGGCGCACCTACTGTGACAGCATCGCCTTCTTTAACGTTCAGCTCTTGAACCACACCACCACGCGCCGCTCGTACTTCAGTTTCCATTTTCATCGCTTCAAGGATGAGCAATACATCGCCTTCAGCTACCTCAGCACCAGGCTGAACATTCACTTTGAAGATGTTACCTGCAAGAGGAGCAGGCACCGCTTCAGCTGAAGCATTAGAAAGTGTGCTAGGTGTAGCCGATTTTGCCGGTGCATTAGAAGGAGCAACAGATGTCAGTTCACCTTGAGGGCCAACTTCCACCTCATACACCTGCCCGTCAACACGTACACTATAAGTTTCTACACCACCAGTTGCTGGTTGAGCTGCAGGTACAGCAGGCTTCGCAGCTTCTAGCGTTGGTGCAGGCTCAAATGCTTCTGGGTTTTCACGATTCTTAAGGAACTTAAGCCCAACTTGAGGGAAAAGTGCATAAGTGAGTACGTCATCAACACGCTCACTTGCTAGCTTAATGCCTTCTGATTTCGCTTTCTCCATCAGATCAACCGTAAGCGTCTCCATTTCAGGCTCAAGTAAATCGGCAGGACGACAGGTAATTGGCTCTTTACCATCAAGCACTTTCGCTTGCAGTTCTGCATTTAACTCGGCTGGTGCTTGACCGTACTCACCTTTCAATAGACCTGCGGTTTCCTTGGTAATACTCTTATAGCGCTCGCCAGTAAGAACGTTAATCACCGCTTGCGTACCGACGATCTGTGAAGTTGGAGTCACCAATGGAATGAAACCAAGATCTTCACGTACACGAGGGATCTCTTCTAATACTTCATCAATGCGATCCGCAGCGCCCTGCTCTTTCAACTGGCCTTCCATATTGGTCAGCATACCACCAGGCACTTGAGCAATCAGGATGCGTGAATCGACTCCTTTTAACTGGCCTTCCCACTTCGCATACTTCTTACGTACCTCACGGAAATATGCGGCGATAGGTTCCAGTTGCTCGAGTTTTAAATTGGTATCTCGCTCGGTGCCTTCTAGCATAGCGACTACCGTTTCAGTCGGTGTATGACCGTAAGTACAACTCATTGAAGAAATCGCAGTATCGAGAATATCAATACCGGCTTCTACTGCTTTTACCGCTGTTGCTGTAGACAGCCCCGTTGTTGCATGACAATGAAGTGCCAATGGCACATCACAAGACGCTTTGATACGCGTGATAAGCTCTTCCGCTTCATAAGGCTTAAGTAAGCCAGACATATCTTTAATACACAGCGAGTGACAACCTAAATCCTCTAGGCGTTTTGCCAAGTCAACCCAAGTGTCTGCGTTATGCACTGGGCTCGTTGTGTAAGACAACGTACCTTGAGCATGCGCACCAACATCAACCGTTGCTTTAACGGCTTTCTGGAAGTTTCGCACGTCATTCATTGCATCAAAAATACGGAATACATCCATGCCGTTAGCATGCGCGCGTTCAACAAACTTCTCTACTACATCGTCGGCATAATGGCGGTATCCTAAAAGGTTTTGACCACGCAGTAGCATTTGCATTGGTGTATTAGGCATCGCTTTTTTTAGTTCACGTAAACGCTCCCAAGGGTCTTCTCCTAAGAATCGAATACAAGAATCAAATGTTGCACCACCCCAAGTCTCTAGAGACCAGTAACCAACCTTATCCAACTCAGCTGCGATAGGCAGCATATCCTCAATACGCATACGCGTAGCAAATAGTGATTGATGGGCATCACGAAGGACCACATCAGTAATAGCTAGTGGTTTAGACATGCTCTTAAACTCCTTTTTAATCCTAGTTCGGCTACTTCGCGAATGAGGCGCGATGTTTATGAATCGCAGCCGAGATCGCCGCCACTACTTGTGGACTAACAGCTGAAGAGGTTGATTGAATATTAGTGTTTGTTTTTGGTGCTGCGATCGGCTCTGGTACTTCTTCTGGTACCAATTTCGACATTAACCGAACGAGATAAACAAGAATAGTGAGGAAAATAAATACGACCGCCATCCCCGTTAGCATCAGGGTGGCCGCATCTACTAGCAGGCTTCCTATATTAGTCATGTTGCTTCCTTTCTTTGTCATCCTGACAACGTGCAGGACTTTAATAGTGTCAAATCCCGACCCATGGATTATCTCGATTGGTTAAATTTTGTCAATTTTGTTTAAGGAAGGTTTGTAGTAATCCTGATAAATGATTATTTATTCACTACCCAGATCACAGTTCATGACAAAATAATCACTTCAAATCGCTATCACCTTACGAACAGAGTAAAGGAGGACATAAATAAAAACTGCGATTTAGATTTCAAAATCAAATCGGGACTCACGCAGTAAAAACCAACAAAAACAAAAAGATGAACAAGATTAACAATAAATAAACAAATAACAAACAAAGTGACTACATGAGAGTGATTGAAATGAAAAATGGAAGTCAGTGTATAGGAGGGATAATCAGGATGATTTCACACAATGCGACAGAAACTTGATAGCAAATTGCTTAGATACGCACATATTCGCTTTTAAAAAAGAGGAACATAGGCTCTAGTGATCCTACGCCATATTCCTGATGTCTAGATACAAAAAAGCCTCGCAATTGCGAGGCTGTTTCAATAAGTGGCGCGTCCTGGAGGATTCGAACCTCCGACCGCCTGGTTCGTAGCCAGGTACTCTATCCAGCTGAGCTAAGGACGCGCAGTTTTCGATATCGACTTTTGTCAACATCAGGGCATTACCCTGCAATAAGTGGCGCGTCCTGGAGGATTCGAACCTCCGACCGCCTGGTTCGTAGCCAGGTACTCTATCCAGCTGAGCTAAGGACGCGCAAGTTTTCGATATCGACTTTCGTCAACATCAGGGCATTGCCCTGCAATAAGTGGCGCGTCCTGGAGGATTCGAACCTCCGACCGCCTGGTTCGTAGCCAGGTACTCTATCCAGCTGAGCTAAGGACGCGCAAGTTTTCGATATCGACTTTCGTCAACATCAGGGCA